>DAIOHA010000177.1:0-1492 GCA_036744955.1 Thermoleophilaceae bacterium
TTCGCGCGCGGCGGCGGCTAGCCGCGGTCCGCGGCGACCGCGAGGTCCGCTTCCCCCGCCGCCGCGGGCACCGCAATGCCGAGCTTGGGATCCTGGCTGGCCAGGTCGCCGGCCGCGCGCTCGGCGTGCTCGAGCGCCTTGGGAAGCAGCGGGCTGCGCATGGCGCGCTGCTCGAACAGCGGCTGCACGAGCCCTCGTGCCGCGAGCAGCGCGCCGATGTAGCGCGGCGCCCACACGCGGGCGCGGCGGCCCTCGACGGCGCGCTCGATCGCGTCGACGGCGACTTGGACCGGGACGGGCGCGCGCACAAAGCGGGGCATTAGGCGCTCGACCGCACGCGAGGACGGATGGGCGAGACCCGCCCGCACGAGGTCGGTGTCAATGAAGCCGAAGTAGGCGCAACCGACGCGCGTGCCCGTGACCCGCAGCTCCTGACGCAGCGAGTCCGTGAGCGCCTCGACGCCCGCCTTCGACGCCGCGTAGACGCCCATGAGCGGCGCGTGCGCGACCGCCGCCAGCGACGCGACGTTGAGCAGGTAGCCGCGGCGCTCGACCACTCGCGGCGCGGCCGCGCGCACCGTGCGCACCACACCGAGCAGGTTGACCTCGAGCTCGCGCTCGAGCTGCTCGGCCGGCGCCGTGGCCACCGAGCCGACGAAGTGCACGCCCGCGTTGGCGATTGCCACGTCGAGGGCGCCGAAGCGGCGGGCGACGTCGGCGACGGTCCGCTCGAGCGCCTGCGCGTCGGTCACATCGGCCTCGAAGGCGGCGGCGCGGTCTCCGAGACGCGCGGCGAGCGCCTCGAGGAGGTCGGGCTCGAGTCCGACGAGCGCGACGTTTGCCCCTCGCCCGTGCAGGCGGATGGCGGCCTCGGCGCCAATCCCGCGCGCGGCTCCGGTGATGAGGACGGTCCGTCCCTCGATGCTCCAGCTCATGCGACGCCTCCGGGGTTAGTTGTGGGACCGCGAACGCGGCTCCCGGCGCCGCGGCGATAGGTACGGGTCGCCGGCCACGCTCCGTGCGTTCGGCTCGATGGCGAGGGCCGGAATCGAACCGGCGACACCACGATTTTCAGTCGTGTGCTCTACCAACTGAGCTACCTCGCCGCGCCGGCGGATGGTAGCTGCGAGAAGCAGGTCAGACGTTCGGCTCGACGTCTCGTCGCGAGGTCCCCGAGGCGACTCCGAGCACGCTGCCCGAGGCGACTCGGACGCTAGGTTGAGCGGCATGAGCGAGCTCATCCACACCTGCTACCGAGTCCTCGACCTCGACCGCTCGGTCGACTTCTACAAGCGCCTCGGGTTCGAGGAGCGTCGGCGCGTCCCCCTCCGCGACGACGCGACCAACGTCTTCATGGGGTTGCCCGGCGACGGCGACCGGCTTGAGCTGACCTACAACCATGGCCGCGAGGATCCCTACGAGATCGGCTCGGGCTACGGCCACATCGCCCTGTTCGGCGGGGGCACCGGGCCTGGTGGATAGCGGCTATTTG
>DAIOHA010000177.1:1502-2913 GCA_036744955.1 Thermoleophilaceae bacterium
GCTACGGCCACATCGCGCTTACCGTCGGCGACCTCGACGCGACGCTCGGCCGCCTGGCCGAGCAGGACATCGAGCCAGAGCGGCCGCCGTACCGCGTGCGCGAGGGCGGCTCGCGCCTGTGTTTCGTGCGCGATCCCGACGGCTATCGGATCGAGATGATCGAGAAATCCGGCTAGCTGCCACGCTCTGTCTGTACGGGGATCTGACTAGGTGACGCAGCGTGACCTACTCGATGGGCGTCTCGCTGGACGGGTACATCGTCGGCCCCGACGGCGGCTTGAACTGGACGGCTCCCGCGCGTCTATTGACCTGCGGGCACGGCGACGAGCGTGTTGTGGAAGGCGGCGATGCGATGGTCGTCGCCCTCGCGCACGATGACGACGCTCGCGAGCGCCTCATGTTGTCCGGCCAGCGGTCCGGTCGGAGCGTCGAGCCTGCCGCGCACGTGGGCCAAGGTGACGCCGTCAGTGAGCGGGCGGGCCTGGAGCACCTGGTACTGCACGCGGCTGCCCGCGTAGATCGTGTCGAAGATCCGCCGGTGACCTGCGGCGATCTCCTCGCCGGAGTGCCAGGTGCCGCGGATGTCGACGAAGTCGGCGTCGGTCGCGAAGGGCGCACCGAACGCCCCGCCATCGCCGGCGTTCCACGCCTCCTCCAGGCGCTTGACGATCGTATGGGCAATCTCGTGTGGGTCCATGCGTCTCTGAGACGTGCGAGCCGCGAGTTCTATCGGCTGAGCGGCCCCGGGGGAGCCGCGCTCGCCCGTGCCCCTCTCGACACTTGTCGAGGAGTTACGAGAGCGGCAGCCTCGCACTCCACCGCCTCGCCACGTAGGCAGCGCCACGCAAGGGGCTCCTTCGTCACGGCGTAGGGTCAGCGGTGCAGCGGCTAGCGCCTCGGCCTCCTCCTCGAGCGCCGTCTGGGTCGCGCGGTCGAGGCGCTCGAGCGGCTCGAGGCGGCGGGGCGTACTGGGCCTGGAGCGTCCCCATTCGCTCAAGCGCCTGCGGCAGGGTGGGCTCCTCGCGCTCGAGCAGCAGCTCGCCGGGCGAGCAGGGCGCGGTTCACGCCCGCTCGCCGAGGGGACTCTCCGCCTCGTACGCGTCGCCCGCCATGGGCAGCGGGTTTAGCCCCCCTGCGGCGCGCCCGCCGGCGCCGCGTCGCCCATACGCTCGAGCAGCTCGCGCGCTCCGTGCTTGGCCAGCGGCTCGTTGAGGTTGCCGCACTTCGGCGACTGCACGCACGACGGGCAGCCGCGCCGGCACGGGCACTCGGCAATGAGCCGGCGCGCGTCGTCGACGAGCCGCTCGAAGGCGGCGTAGCCCGCGCGGGTGAGCCCGACGCCGCCCGGGTGGCCGTCGTAGATAAAGATCGTCGGCCGCCCGGTCTGATGGTGCGAGGCGGTCGACAGCCC
>DAIOHA010000178.1:0-2905 GCA_036744955.1 Thermoleophilaceae bacterium
TGCCCGAGCCGCGCGCGATGCGCCGCCGGCGCGAGCCGTTGAGGATGGCCGGGTTCGCGCGCTCCTCGGGCGTCATCGACGTGATGATCGCCCCGAGGCGGTCGAGCTCGCGGTCGTCGACCTTCATCCCCGACAGCTGCGCCGAGTTCAGCCCGGGGATCATCTTGAGCAGGCCGGAGAGCGGTCCCATCCGCCGCACCTGCTGCATCTGCTCGAGGAAGTCGTCGAGCGTGAACTGCTGGTTGCGGAGCTTCTGCTCGAGCTCGGCGGCGCGGCGCTCGTCAATCTGCTCCTCGGCCCGCTCCACGAGGGTCATGACGTCGCCCATCCCGAGGATGCGCTGGGCCATGCGGTCGGGGTGAAAGCGCTCGAACGCGTCGAGCTTCTCGCCCGTGGAGGCGTAGAGGATCGGCTTCCCGGTCACCGCCTTGACCGACAGCGCGGCGCCGCCGCGCGCGTCGCCGTCCACCTTCGTGAGCACGACGCCGTCGAAGGCGGCGGTCTCGGCGAAGCGCTCGGCGACGTTGACCGCGTCCTGGCCGGTCATCGCGTCGACCGCGAGCAGAACGTTGTGGGGCTTCGTGCGCTTCTTGATCCGCGCCAGCTCCTCCATGAGCTCCGCGTCCACGTGCAGCCGGCCCGAGGTGTCGACGATGAGCACGTCGCGCTCCTCGGCGCGCGCCCGGCCGAGCGCCCACTCCGCGATCTCGACGGGGTCGCGCCCCGTGCCCTGCTCGTACACCGTCGCCCCGGCCTGGGCGCCGACCTTCACGAGCTGGTCGACCGCGGCCGGGCGGTAGACGTCGCACGCGGCGAGCGCCACGTCCTTGCCGTGCTCGACGCGCAGGTGACGGGCGAGCTTGCCGCAGGCCGTGGTCTTGCCCGAGCCCTGGAGCCCCGCCATCAGGATTACGGTCGGCGGCCGCGGCGACAGGACGAGCTCGCGACCGGAGCCGCCCATGAGCTCCGTCAGCTCGTCGGCCACGACCTTCACCACTTGCTGGGCGGGGTTGAGCGACTCGAGCACCTCCTGGCCGAGCGCGCGCTCCTTGACCTGGGCGGTGAACCGCTTTACCACCTGGAAGTTGACGTCCGCCTCGAGCAGCGCGAGGCGGACCTGGCGCATCGCCTTGGAGACGTCGTCCTCGGTCAGGTGGCCGCGCGAGCGGACGTCGCCGAGGGCGGACTGGAGGCGCTCGGAGAGGGCGTCGAACATCGCGGCGGAGGCTAGCCCTTGGGCAGAGCCCCGAGCTAGCGCCCGCCGGCGTCCTCAGCCGGAGGTGCCGGCGGCGTCCGACCGCGGTCGACGCTGCGCCCGTCGGCGTCCGCGCCTTCGCCCGCACCCGGCAGCACGGCGCCGATCCGCCCAAGCGCCTCGGTGAACTCGCTCGGGATGATCCAGACCTTGTTCGACTCGCCCTGAGCTATCTGCGGCAGGGTCTGGAGATACTGGTAGGCGAGCAGCTTCGGGTCGGCATCGCCGCGGTGGATGGCGTCGAAGACGGTCTCGATCGCCTTCGACTGGCCCTCGGCCTCGAGGATCTGTGACTCGCGCGCGCCCTCCGCCCGCAGGATCGACGATTGCTTCTCCCCCTCGGCCGTGAGGATCTGCGACTGCTTGACGCCCTCGGCGGTGAGGATCGCCGCGCGGCGGTCGCGCTCGGCCCGCATCTGTTTCTCCATCGCCTCCTGAATGGTGACCGGCGGGTCGATCGACTTGAGCTCGACGCGGTTGACCCGGATGCCCCATCGGCCCGTCGCCTCGTCAAGCACGCCGCGCAGCTGAGCGCTGATCTGGTCGCGTGAGGTGAGCGTCTCCTCGAGCGTCATGCTCCCGATCACGTTGCGCATCGTGGTGACGGTGAGCTGCTCGACGCCCGAGATGTAGTCGGCGATTTCGTACGAGGCGTCTTTGGGGTTCGTGACCTGGAAGTAGATGACGGAGTCGATGTTGATCACGAGGTTCTCCTCGGTGATCACGGGCTGGGGCGGAAAGGACACGACCTGCTCGCGCATGTCGATCAGCGGCCGCAGGCGATCGACGAACGGCACGATTACGGCGAGCCCCGGGTCGAGCGTACGCTGGTAGCGCCCGAGGCGCTCGACGAGGCCGGCACGGGCCTGCGGCACGATGCGGATCGAGCGCGAAAGGACGACGAGGACGAGGACGGCGAGCGCGACAAGCGCGATGGCTCCGGCGGTCATGGCTTCCTCCCTGAGGCGGTGCGGTCAGCCCCGGATTCTCCTCGTCCGGGCGGCGGTGTCAATCGGCGACGACCGCGGTGGCGCCGTCGATCTCGACCACCTGGACCTCGGTGCCGGGCTCGAGCACCCGCTCGGCGTCGAGCGCACGCGCCGACCACACCTCGCCGCGGAGGCGCACGCTGCCGCCGCCTCGGTCGATGCGCTCCAGCACCACAGCGGCTTCGCCCACGAGCGCCGCCGCGCCCGTGCGCAGGCGTGCGGGCGTGCGCAGGTGGCGGCGCGCGACCGGGCGCACGAGCAGCAGGGACGCGAGCGAGGCGACGACGAAGACGGCGAGCTGCGCCTCGAAGCCGAGGCCTAGGCCGGCGGCGACGGCGGCCAGCGCCGCGGCCAGCGCCACGGGACCGAGGAAGAAGCCGAGCGTGAAGATCTCGCCGACCGCGAGCGCGACGGCGACGAGCAGCCACACCACCCAGCCGGCCATGCGGCGATCGTAACCGCCGCTTCGGCACCCGCCCGGCCGCCGCGGGCGGTCGCCCGGCGGCCGGATCAGCGCTCGAGCAGCGCCCGCGCGAAGTCGTCGGGATCGAACGGGCGCAGGTCCTCGATAGCCTCGCCGATCCCGATCAGCTTGACCGGCACCCGGAGCTCCTGGGCGATGGCGAGCGCGATCCCGCCCTTGGCGGTGCCGTCGAGCTTC
>DAIOHA010000179.1:0-2862 GCA_036744955.1 Thermoleophilaceae bacterium
TTCGCGATCGAGCCCAGGTCCAAGGGCGACGAGGAGAAGGTCTCGACCGCGCTGCGCCGGCTCGGCGAGGAGGACCCCACGATCGACTTCCACCGCGACCCTCAGACCGGCGAGCAGATCGTCGCCGGGCTGACGCAGGTCCACGTCGAGGTGATCGTCGAGCGCATGCGCGAGCGCTTCGGCGCCGAGGTCGAGCTGCGCCCGCCTCGCGTGCCCTACCAGGAGACGATCCGCTCGCAGGCCAAGGCGCACGGGCGCTACAAGAAGCAGACGGGCGGCCGCGGGCAGTTCGGTGACTGCCACATCGAGATCGAGCCTCTCCCCGAGGGCGGCGGCTTCGAGTTCGTCGACGCGATCAAGGGCGGGGTGATCCCGTCGGGGTTCATCCCCGCCGTCGAGAAGGGCGTGCAGGAGGCGATGGAGCACGGGGTCGTCGCCGGCTATCCCGTCAAGGACGTGCGCGTGCGCCTCTACGACGGCTCCTACCACACGGTCGACTCGTCTGAGATGGCGTTCAAGATCGCCGGCTCGATGGCGTTCAAGCAGGCGATGGAGGCGGCGAGCCCCGTCCTGCTCGAGCCGATAGTGACCGCGGTCGTGTCGGTGCCCGAGGACGCCGTCGGCGACGTGATCGGCGACCTCAACTCGCGCCGGGGCCACCCGCTCGGGATGGAGCCCAAGGGCTCGATGACGGAGATCCGGGCCGAGGTCCCGATGGGCGAGATGCTCTCCTACGCCCCCGACCTGCGAGCGATAACCGGCGGGCGCGGCGAGTACACGATCGAGTTCGCGCGCTACGAGCAGGTGCCGGCCCACCTCGCGGGTAAGGTCGTCGCGCAGGCGTCGGGCGACGGGCACGCCGTGCGGGCCTAGACACGCCGGGCGCCGGGTCGGCGACCACTCGGTCGCCGCTCGGGGCGCTCCGGCGAGCCGACAGACCGACGCGCCGAAGGTCCCGCATTCTCCGCGAAACGGCTCTCAGCCGCTCCGAGTTTTCCGCCGGGGCGGCCGCTACCATGCCGCGGGTCATGCGTAAGGAGCTTCGGCCCGTGCACGACCTGGTCGCCTGCGACCTGTGCGAGCGGACCATCCTCAAGGGCGAGCGCATCGAGACCTTCGTCGCCCGCGGGGACCGTCGCCAGGTGTGCGAGCTCTGCACCTTTCAGGCGCTTCGGATGGGTTGGCCGCGCGAGTCGGAGCTCGAGGAGCACGCGCCCGAGCCCGAGCGCATGCGCCCGACACGGCCTGTTTGGTCGCGTGTGGTCGGCTGGGCCGAGGAGCAGGGGCTGCTCGGCTCGCCGCTGCCTCAGGCGGGTGACGGCGCCGCGCCCAACGATCACGCCCCCTTTGTGGCGGACGAGGCCTCCGCGCGCCTGCCCGCCGAGGCGGAGAGCGCCACGGCGAATGGCGCCACGACATCGGACGCCTTCGCCGAGCCAGAACTCGAGCCGGAGCCGCTCGAGGAGCGCGAGCCGCTACACGAGCGACACGAGTCGAGTCGCGCCAAGGAGATCGAGGAGCGCGCCAGCCTCGAACTCGAGCGCGACGAGCGCGGCGACGGCTGGAACGCGGTGGCCGCCTGGGTTCGCCGCCCGGGCCTTACGCCGAGCACGGCTGGCTTCAAGGACCTCCTTACCGGCCGGCGGCGCGAGCCGCGCGAGGTCCACGCGGTGCCGACGAGCCCCGAGGGCAAGCTCGGGCGCGCCTTTGAGCTCTTCAACGCCTCCGAGCACCGGCGCACGATCGCCGGTATCGGGCGCTCGCTCGGCGAGCCCTGGGTGCACGCCTCGCCCGTCGGCTACGACCTGACCGCGCGCGAGGTGAGCATCGTCGTGGCCTGGGAGCTCTCGTGGTACCGCTTCCGCGTCGACCTCGACGACGCCGACCAGGCGGTCCTCCTGGCCGACCGCGGCGACGAGATCGACGACCTCGACGAGGCGCTGCGCGAGTGGAACGCGGGCGCCGACGACGACGGTCGCCTCGCGCTCGTCGCCGAAGCGGTCTCTTGACGCCGAGCGCGCCGACGGCGGCGGGCGACGGCGCGTCGAGCGCCACCGCGGCGGTCTCCTAGCTCGGCGCACGGCTCCGGACGCCGAGCGGTGAGCGAAGCGACCGGGAAGGTCGTCGTGCACGTCGACGGCGGGGCGCGGGGGAATCCCGGGCCGGCCGGGATAGCCGCGGTCGCTACCGGCACTGCGGGCGAGCCGCTCGCCGAGCGCAGCGAGTACATCGGCGAGGCGACGAACAACGTCGCGGAGTACCGGGCGCTGCTGCTCGGGCTGGGCCTGGCCGAGGAACTGGGCGCGCGCGAGGTCGAGGTCGTCGGCGACTCGCAGCTGGTGGTGCGCCAGGTGGGCGGCCAGTACAAGGTCAAGCACGCGGGACTCAAGCCGCTCTACCTCGAGGCGATGAGCGCGCTTGCGCGTTTCGACCGCTGGTCGATGCAAGACGTGCGCCGGGAGCAGAACGAGCGCGCCGACGCGCTCGTCAACGAGGCGATCGATGCGGCGCTTGCCGGCCGAGGCTAGGCCCGCGACCGGCCGGGCGGACGCGACGGTTTGCACGGCCGGTCCCAGAGCGGATGATGGGACTCGAACCCACGACCTTCTGCATGGCAACTCGCCATCCGGGGGTTGACTTCGCTTAGGAATGGGCTTTATGGAGCGGTTTCGTCGCCTCAGATCAGGTACGGTCGGGCTGTTTGGGGACATATTTCGGGACACGGTTTGTTCGCAAGCGGGGCGAACCGCTCCATTCCTTGTCGAACGCTTCCTCCGTCCCGAAGGTGCCGAGAAAGCTTCCGTGGATGACGCGCTGGTGAGCCCGCGCCGCGCGTACTTCGCCGGTCGGCCGGTTCAGCTG
>DAIOHA010000180.1:0-2858 GCA_036744955.1 Thermoleophilaceae bacterium
CCGGCTCACCCGTGAGGTTCATCTCGAGCGCCTTGGCCTGGCCCACGAGCCGCGGCAGCCGCTGGGTGCCGCCGAAGCCGGGGATGATCCCGAGGTTGATCTCGGGCTGCCCGAAGGTCGCGGAGCGCGCGGCGATGCGAACGTCGCAGGCCATCGCGAGCTCGCAGCCGCCGCCATACGCCACGGCGTTGACAGCGGCGATCGTTACCGTCGACGAGCGCTCCATCGTCCGCATGAGCCCGTGCGCCGCATCGACGATCTCGGCACCGCCCTCGCCGGCGCCGCCGCCCTGGAACTCCTTGATGTCCGCGCCCGCCGAGAAGGCGAACGGCGTCGACGAGGTGATGACGACCGCGCGCGCCTCGCCGTCGAGGCGCCCCCACGCTTCGCTCAGATCGGCGATCACCTGCGGCGAGATCGGGTTGGTGGGCGGACGGTTGAGCCACACGATCGCCGTGCCCGCCCGCTCCTCGAGGGCGAGTGTCTCGAGCTCCTCGTCCGGGCGCGGATAGGGGAAGAAGCCCTGCCCGGCCTTGCGCCCGAGCCGACCCTGGGCCACCAGGCGGCGCAGAAGCCGAGGCGGCGCGAAGCTCTCTCCCCCCTCCACAGCGACGCGCTCGAGCGCGGTCAGCACCTCGTCGAGGCCGTGCTCGTCCGCGCGCGCGAGGGGGCCGGGAACGATCCCCGCCCCGGTCATCATCCCGAGGTCGACGTCCTTGACGCCGGCGACGTCCTCCTCGACGAGCCGGCAGCACTCGACGAGCGCCTTAAGCGAGAAGCGCTCGACGAGCGCCTCGGTCGCGCTCTCAGCCCGAGTGGTCATAGAAGCCCCTTCCGGTCTTCTGGCCGAGGTTCCCGGCGTCGACGAGCTCGCGCAAGCTCGGCGAGACGTAGAAGCGCTCGCCGTAGCTCGCGTGCAGGTGCTCGACCGTGTGCAGGGCGGTGTCGAGGCCGAGCAGGTCGGTGAGATAGAAGGGCCCCATCGGCGCGGCGCCTGCGTCGGAGATCGCCTTGTCGATCTCCGCGGCCTCGAGATCCTCCTCGGCCTCCGCCCGCCAGAGCTCGGAGATCGCCGCGAGCAGCACGCGGTTGACGACGAAGCCGGGGACCTCGCGGCAGCGGATCGGCTGCTTGCGGATCGACCCGGCGAAGTTGGCGGCGGCGCTCATCGTATCGGCCGAGGTCGTCCCCTTGCCCTCGATGACCTCGATCAGCCGCATGACCGAGGCGGGAAAGAAGTAGTGGAAGCCGACGACCTTGTCGGGGCGGCTCGTCGCCCGGCCCATCTCGGCAATCGAGAGCGACGAAGTGTTCGAGGCGAGCACGGCGTGGCCGGGCGTCGACTCGTCGAGCTCGGCGAAGACCCGGCGCTTGAGGTCGATCCGCTCGGGCACCGCCTCGATAACGAAGTCGACATCGCCGAAGGCGTCGTAGTCGACCGTGCCCTCGATCAGACCGACGGTCGCCTCGGCCTGCGCGTCGGCGTCCTCCTCGCTCAGCCAGCCCTTCTTGGCGTGGCGCGCGAGCTGACCGCGCGTGACGTCGCGCGCCTTGTCAAGGCCCTGGTCGACGAAGCGACGCTCGACGTCCTTGAGCACGACGGGCACGCCCGCCGCGGCGACCGTCTGGGCGATCTCGCCGCCCATGGTGCCAGCCCCCACGACGGCGGCTTTGGATACGAACACGCTGCTCCTTCGGGTATAGGGCGCCCGCAGGCTAGCGCCCGTAGACCTCGGCCACGATCTCGTCGATCGAGCGGGCGACCGAGTCGAGGAATGGCCGGACCTCGGCGACGAGCCGCTCGTACTCGGCCCGTCCATCGGCCGTGATCGCGTAGTAGCGGCGGCTGCGGCGCTCGGGATGCTCCCAGTTGCCCTCAATGAGCGAGCGCGACTCGAGCGATCGCAGCAGCGGATACATCGTGTTGGGATTGACGGACAGAACGCCCTCGGTCATCGCGGAGATGCGCTCCATGAGCTGGTTGCCATAGGAGGGCGTGTCGCTGATCAGGTGCAGGACGAGCAGCGGCAGCACCTCGCGGCGGCGAAGCTCCCCGGTGAAGGGGTCGCCCGAGCGCCCCCGGTGCGGGCGGCCCGTGGCGCGAACCGCCTCCTCCGGGTCGCTCAAACGGCTCGCCTGGACGATCGCCTCGCGCGTGGCCGCATCGCGGTCAGGGACCTGCGCCCCGGCGCGCCCGCGACCACCTCGCTCTCCTCTGCCGCGCTCCGAGCCGCCGCCGGGCGAGCGCTCGCGGCTCGGCGCCGCGCGGCCGGCACCGGCGCCTTTGCGGGGCGGGGGCATCGTCCTCATCGTGACACAGGCCCGGGCACGCGGCCCGGGCCTCCGCAGCGAGTAGGCCTACCGCTAGGCGGTCGCCGGCTCGGCCACCTGGCGCGGCATGAGCACCTCGCGGGCGATCACGAGCCGCTGGATCTGCGAGGTCCCCTCGTACAGCTGCATGATCTTCGCGTCGCGCATGAGCTTCTCGGCGGGGTACTCCTTGATGAAGCCGTAGCCGCCGTAGACCTGAACCGCGTCGGTGGCGACCTCCATCGCCGAGTCGGCGGCGAAGCGCTTGGCGTGCGAGCAGGCGAGCGTGTTGCGCTTGCCCTGGTCGAGCAGCGACGCCGACTGCCACACGAGCAGGCGACCGGCCTCGACCTTCGTCGCCATGTCGGCGATCATGAACTGGATCGCCTGGTGCATGGCGATCGGCACGCCGAACTGGACGCGCTCCTTCGAGTACTCGGTGGCGAACTCGAACGCCGCGCGCGCGATGCCGACGGCCATCGCCGCCACGCCGGGGCGCGTGCGGTCGAGCGTCATCATCGCGAGCTTGAAGCCCTTGTTCTCCTCGC
>DAIOHA010000181.1:0-2811 GCA_036744955.1 Thermoleophilaceae bacterium
CGCGGTCAGCCGCCTTCCTGCTGCAGGCGCTCTGCGAGCAGCTCCTTGCCGCGCTCGGCGCCGCGCGTCGTACCGTCGATGACCTCCTGAAAGTAGTCGGCGAGCTCCTGGTCGCCCTCGTTCTCGGCGTCCTGCTTGTACTCGCTCATCTGGTACTGGGTCTTGAGCGCGTTCTCCACGCTGCTGACGAGGTTGTAGTTCTTGTCTTTCATCGGGCTGTCGGCCATGGCGGCGCTCCCTCGGTCGTTGATCGGTTCGGCGGCTCGTTACCCGTGACCCTCGTCCCTTAGTCCGTGCACGGCGGCGCGGCTACGCTCGGCGGCCCTGACCGAGCTCTCGCCGCATAACCGCATCCGCATCGAGGTCGACCGCGACCTGTGCATCGGCTCGGGCGACTGCGTCGCCTCGGAGCCGGCGGTCTTCGCCCTCGACGACGAGGGCAAGGCGATAATTCTCGACGCCGATGCCGCCGAGATCGACGACATCGTCGAAGCTGCCCGCAACTGCCCGGTCACCGCGATCTTCGTCATCGGCGAGGACGGCGACATCTACCCCTAATCCCCCTCGGCCAAGGCGTTTGCCGAGTCGGCCGCGCGCGCATGACCGTCGTACAACGCGAAACGACAAAGGAGGACCGCGTGAGCGACCACGAGCGCGAGCAGACCGAGGACCACGAGGCCGGCGACGAGGCCGCCGAGCGACCGGCTCAGGGCGCGGCGCTGCACACGGGCGACGGCAAAGGCGAGAGCACGCCGCAGGATGCGACCGACGACACGCGCTGGGACACCGACCAGCACTCGGACGCGCCGGGCCCCACGGGCACCGGTTGAGGCGACCTAAGCTCGATCATGTGATCGCCTCCTCGGCCCGGAGTCGCGACGGGCGCTTCGCCCCGAGCCCTACGGGCGACCTCCATCTCGGCAACCTGCGCACGGCGCTGCTCGCGTGGCTCTTCGCTCGCTCCGCCGGGGCACGGTTCCTCGTGCGGATGGAGGACCTCGACGCCGGGCGCGTCCGCGCCGGAATGTCCGAGCGCCAGCTCGAGGACCTGCGCGCGCTGGGCCTCGAATGGGACGGGCCGGTGGTCCGCCAGTCGGAGCGCCTGCATCTATACGCGGAGGCGGTCGACCGCCTCGACGCCGCCGGCCTGCTGTATCCGTGCTTCTGCACGCGGGCGGAGATCCGCGCGGCCGTCTCCGCGCCGCACGGGGCGCCGCGGCCGTACCCGGGCACGTGCCGCACGCTCGGCGCAGCCGAGCGCGCTCGGCGCGAGGCGGCGGGCCGCCCGCCGGCGCTGCGCCTGACCGCGCGGGACGCGACCGTCGCCTTCGACGACGAGCTCCTCGGGCGCCGCTCGCAGGCGGTGGACGACTTCGTCGTTCGCCGCGGCGACGTGGCGCCCGGCTACAACCTCGCTGTCGTGGTCGACGACGCGGCGCAGGGCATCGGCCAGGTGGTACGTGGCGCCGATCTCGTCGACTCGACCCCGCGCCAGATCCTGCTAGCTCAGTTGCTCGAGCTGGCGCCGCCCGCTTACGCCCACGTCCCGCTCGTGCTCGGGCCGGACGGCGGGCGGCTGGCCAAGCGCCACGGCGCGGTCACCCTCTCCGATCGTCTGGCCCAGGGCGAATCGGCGGCATCTGTGCGCTCCTGGCTCGCGGCGAGCGTCGGTCTCGCCGAGATTGGCGAGGCCGCGGAACTCGAGACGCTCGTTGAGCGCGTAGACCCGAGGGCGCTCCCCGTGGAGCCCACGCGACTCGACGCCGCGGACCGGCTGCCGGCGGCGGCCTGAGGCGCCGCGCGCGGCGCCGTTCGCCTCACCGATGGCGGTCGTCGACGAGATCCGCCGCGCGTGCGCCGAGGTCGCGCGCGAGGCCGACTGCGTGGACATCGACGACGACACCATCCCCGCCTACGCGCGCTCGCTGCCCGTCGCCCCCGCCGACCTTCGCCCCGACCCGGACATCGCGGTCCGCGACGGACCGGTCGAGACGCGCGCCGCCTTCGCGCTCACGCTTGCAGCGATCAACTTCGGCTCCGGCTGGTGGCCCGAGATCCGCAAGCGCCCGGGGCAGTCGGGCGCGGTGACGATGGCGGTCGGCCTGCGCGAGCGCTTCGACACGTGCGGGCCGTGGTCCGCCGACGAGCTCGCCGAGATCGACCGCTCCACGCTCGCCGGCGTGCTCGGGCAGGATCCCGCGCACGAGCTCATGGAGCTCTATGCCGCCTCGCTGCGCGACCTCGGGCGACGGGTCGCCGCCGAGTACGCCGGCCGCTTTCTTGCCGTCGCCGAGGCGGCCGGCGGGTCCGCCGTCGCGCTCGTCGAGGAGCTGGCCCGCTGGGGCTGCTTCGCAGACGACTCGAACTATCGCGGCCGGCGCGTACCCTTCCTCAAGCGCGCTCAGCTCGCGTGCGCCGACCTCCATCACGCGGGCGTCGCCAGCTTCGACGACCTGGCTCGGCTGACGCTGTTCGCCGACAACCTCGTTCCCCATGTTCTCCGCGTCGACGGCATCCTCGTCTACGACGCCGACCTGCTCGTGCGCATCGACCGCGAAGTGCTCCTCGAGCACGGCTCGCCCGAGGAGGTTGAGATCCGCGCGTGCGCGGTCGAGGCGGTCGAGCGCTTAGCTCGCGCCCGCGCCGAACTGAGCGCCCAGGAGCTCGATCACCTGCTGTGGAACCGCGGACGCGGCCCCGCCTACAAATCGCGCCCGCGCCACCGGGCGCGCTGCACCGCCTACTGAGCGTTTCGAGGATCGCCCGCACGGGCGCTCTGGCAGACTCCCCGCGCATGGCCAAGCAGCGTCA
>DAIOHA010000182.1:0-2780 GCA_036744955.1 Thermoleophilaceae bacterium
CGAAGGCCACGCCCCCCGATTCGCCCATCCGGGCGAGGCTCCTCCCCGCCCGCCGGGCCGCGCGTCGCGCGCGCCGGGGCGGCCCGAGTCGGTTAGCCTCGCGCCGCCTATGAGCGGCCGCGAGCGTCAGTCGGCGATCTACGTGCCGGGGATCGGCGGGCGACGACCGCGCGTGCCCGTGCCCCCCGGGGAGCTCGAGGCGGCGGCGCGCCGGGCAATGTCGCCGGAGGCCTACGCCTACGTCGCCGCGGGCGCCGGTGCGGAGACGACGATGGCGGCGAACCGCGCCGCATTCGACCGTCGCCGCCTCGTGCCGCGCATGCTGCGCGACGCCTCCGACCGCCGCCTCGAGATCGAGCTCTTCGGCCGCCGCCTGCCCGCACCGCTGCTGCTCGCGCCGATCGGCGTGCTCGAGCTCGCCGGCCGGGGCGCCGATCTCGCCGTCGCCCGCGCGGCGGCGGCCACCGGCGTCCCCATGGTCTTCTCGAGCCAGGCCTCGCGCACGATGGAAGAGTGCGCCACGGTCATGGGCCCGTCACCGCGTTGGTTCCAGCTCTACTGGTCGACCTCGAACGACCTCGTGGAGAGCTTCGTCGCACGCGCCGAGCGCTCTGGTTGCGAGGCCATCGTCGTCACCCTCGACACCACGTTGCTCGGATGGCGCCCGCGCGACCTCGACCGCGCCTACCTCCCGTTCCTACGCGGCAAGGGCATCGCGCAGTACACGAGCGACCCGGTGTTCACGCGCCTGCTCGACGAGGAGGCGGGTGCGGCCGCCGACAGCTCGGGCTCCCAGCGCCCGCCGGTGCGCCTGGCCACGATCCGCACGCTCGTCGAGCTCACCCGCGCCTACCCCGACCGCTTCGCGCGCGCGCTCCGCACGGGCCGTGCCCGCGCGGCCGTCGAGCGCTTCATTCAGATCTATTCGCGGCCCTCGCTCACCTGGGACGACCTCCCGTTCCTGCGCGAGCGCACGCGGCTGCCGATCGTCCTCAAGGGCATCCTCCACCCCGACGACGCGCGCCGCGCGCTCGAGCACGGGATGGACGGCATCATCGTCTCGAACCACGGCGGACGGCAGGTCGACGGGGCGATCGCCACGCTCGACGCGCTGCCCGCGGTCGTCGAGGCGGTGGAGGGGCGCGTGCCCGTGCTGCTCGACAGCGGCGTGCGCGGCGGCGCCGACGTGCTCAAGGCGCTCGCCCTCGGCGCGAGCGCGGTGCTGCTCGGCCGGCCGTACGTGTACGGGCTCGCGGTCGCCGGCGAGGCCGGCGTGCGCGAGGTCATCGAGAACGTGATCGCCGAGCTCGACCTGACGCTCGGCCTGGCGGGCGAGACCTCGGTCGACGCGCTCCGGCCCGACATGCTCGCCGACGCCTGAGACCGCCGGGTCGGGTGCTCAGCGCACGTCCGAGGCGCGTCCCTCGACGAGCCGCTTTACGTTCGCCACCGTCTCCGCGAGGTCGCGGTCGACGTCGTCGCTCTCGACGCGCTCGGTGTGCAGGCGCACGGTCACCTGCGCACCGTCGTCGGCGCCCGTCACCTCGAGCTCGCCGCGGTAGCTCGACTCGCCCTCCGCGCCCCCAGCGCATGCGCCGCTCGCCGGCCTCGACCCGGAACCACGCCTCGCCGGCCACGGTGGGTGTCTCGCCCCCGCCGAAGTCGAGCTCGGCGGTCGTGTGCACGGCGCCGTCGCCCGCGGGCTCGGCGGAGGTCATGCGGCGCATGTAGTCGGGCAGGTTGCCCACGTCGGACAGGTAGGCGAACAGGTCGTCCGCGCTCGCCTCGACCGTCTCGACCCGTTCGTAGTCGGCCACGTGCTTCCTCTCTCCCCGGGTGCGAGGGAGAGGTACCCCCAGGCGCCGTCCTACGCCGCAGTGGGCGCCGCGCCGCTCGCTCCGGCGGCTCGAGCGACGCGCGGCCGCGGCGTATCCGGGCGCCCGCTCCGACCGCGCCCGCGCTCACCTCAGCGCCAGCGGCCTCCCGCGCGCGCCCAGCCCTCGAGATGGTCGACCGAGCAGAAGGCGTCGGGGATGCGGTGCTCGCCGCGGTGGCGCACGAGCACGACGCGCTTGTCGGGCAGTTCGCCGCCGCACGCCGCGCACGCTTCGAGCGAGCGCTCGATCCCGGGCGGCTCGGCCACCGCTCCCGCCTCCCAATGCGGTCCCCTCATCGACCAGGGGACGACGTGCTCGAGCCGGCAGAAGGTCGCGCGGCGCGCGCCCGCGGGCTCCGCGAGCCGGTAGCCCTCGTCGGGCTCGACCGCCTCGCCGCACCACGAGCAGCGCTCCCCGGCCGCGTCGGCGGAGGCGTCGAGATCGGTGCTCATGGGAAGGTGTGCGGGCACATGGGCGACGACCTGCGGATTATCGTCCTCGGCGGCGACGAGACCGGCCAGGAGCTGCTCGACGAGGCCGTCCGCGTGCTCGACCCCCAGGTGACGAGCCTCGACCTCACGCTCGAGCGCCACGACCTCTCGCTCGAGCGCCGGCGCGAGACCGACAACGGCGTCGTGACCGAGGCCGCCGAGGCGTTGCGGCACGCTCGCTTCGGCATCAAGGCGGCGACGATCACTCCGGAGGGCCGGGACGACGTCGGGAGCCCCAACAAGCTCCTGCGCGAGCAGATCGACGGCCGCGTCATCATCCGCACCGGCCGGCGCATCCCGGGCGTTACTCCGGTCGGCGGGATCCATCACCCGATCTCCGTCTGTCGCATGGCGGTTGGCGACGCGTACGGCGCCGAGCAGTGGCGCGAGGGCGAGGAGGGCTCCGAGGACG
>DAIOHA010000183.1:0-2756 GCA_036744955.1 Thermoleophilaceae bacterium
CGCTCGACTGCCCGGTCTGCGACAAGGGCGGCGAGTGCCCGCTCCAGGACATCTCCTTCGGCTGGGGCGCGGGTCGCTCGCGCTTCATCGAGCCGAAGCGACACTTCGAGAAGCCGCTCGAGTTGTCGCCGCTGATCGCAATCGACCGCGAGCGCTGCATCCTCTGCTACCGCTGCGTGCGCTTCTCGCAGGAGGTCGCCGAGGACTACCAGCTCGTGTTCCTCGAGCGCGCCGACCACACCTACGTCGGCACCCACCACGGCCATCCCTACGTGGCTCCATTCTCCGGCAACATCGTCGACCTGTGCCCGGTGGGCGCGCTCACCTCGAGCGCCTACCGCTTCCGCGCGCGCCCCTGGGACATCGAGAACGCGGGCACGGTGTGCACGATCTGTCCGAGCCAGTGCAACGTCACCTTCTCGGTCCGCGACGACGCGAAGGTGCTGCGCGTGTACGCGCGCGACAACGTCGAGGTCGACGACGGCTGGCTGTGCGACAAGGGGCGCTACGGCTTCCAGACGATCCACGCTCCCGAGCGGATCACGCGCCCGATGATCCGCGAGGGCGGGTCCCTGCGCGAGGTCTCGTGGGAGCGCGCGCTCGACGTGGCCGCGGAGGGCCTGCGCCGCGCCGGGCCACGGACCGCGGCGATCGTCGGCGGCGAGACGACGAACGAGGAGGGCTTCCTGCTCGCGCGCCTGATGCGCGAGGGCCTCGGCTCGCCGCACCTCGACTCGCGCCCCGGCGGCGCGCTCGAGCCAGACCAGGCGCGCGCGCTCGCGCGGCCCGAGCTGGGCGCGAGTATCTCGGACATCGACCACGCCGGCGCGGTGGTCATCGTCGAGACCGAGCTTCAGGACGAGATGCCGGTCGTCGACCTGCGCGTGCGCAAGGCGATCCGCCGCTTCGGGGTCAAGACCGTGCTCGTGGGCGGGCGGCCCGGCGCGTTAGACCCGACGGCCGACGCGGTCGTGCGCACCGGCCCGGGCGCCGCCGAGGCGGCGCTGGGCGCGCTCGCTGCCGCATTCGGAGAGGTCGCGCCCGCCGACGAGGCACCCTCCGACCGGCGCATGCCGCGCGACCCCGCACAGACGCCGCTCGGCGGCCTCGACGAGCGCCAGCACGGCGAGCCGGGGCGCCAGGGCGAGCCGCTCGACGAGGGCAGGATCGACGCGCTCGCGCGCAAGGCGGGCGCGAGCGCCGAGTCGGTCCGCAACGCCGCCGCGCTCCTCCGCGACGCCGGGCCGGTCGTCGTCCTCTGGGGCGAGCGCGTCGCCGACGGCCCGCGCGGGCGCCAGGCGGTCGCCGCGCTACTCGCGCTGGCGCGCGCGCTCGGCGTGGCCGAGACCGAGGGCACGGGCCTAATCGAGGTCCCGAGCGGCACGAACGCGCGCGGTCTGCGCGAGGTCGGCTGCCTGCCCAACCTCGGCCCGGGCCTCGCCGAGGCGTCCGAGCCCGGGCACCCGGCGGCGGAAATCGCCGCCCGCCTGGGCGACGATCTGTCCGCGCTGATCCTCATGCAGGCCGACCCCGTGCGCACCCACCCCGACCGTGCGCGCTGGCGCCGCGGAATCTCGCGCGCCGGCTTCACCGTGGCGTTCGCGGACTTCGAGTCGGAGGCGACGCGGCATGCCAGCGTCGTGTTTCCCGCCGAGTCGTACGCCGAGCGCGAGGGCACGGTAACCCACACAGACGGTCGCCTCCAGCGCCTGCGCCAGGCGATCGGCCACCCGGGCGAGATACGCCCGGTGTGGAGCGTGCTCGCCGAGCTGACCGCGCGGATCGGCGGCACGGCCGAGCCGCCGCCGCTCACGAGCGCCGCTGTCACGCACGCGATCACCGACGCGGTCCCGTTCCTAGCCGGGCTAACGCTCGAGGAGCTCGGCGGCAAGGGGGTGCGCTGGTCCGAGCGCTCGTCGGCGCGCGCTGCGCCCGCCGCGCCCGAGCTGCACGCGGCCGGCGACCTCGAGGAGCCGCCCGACCTGCCCGAGCCACACAACGGCGACCTGCGCCTCGGGACGGCGCGCACCCTCTGGGCGGGCCGCGAGACCGAGCACGCGCCGATCCTCCACTTCCTCGCCGCGCGCCAGCGCGTCGAGCTCTCGCCCGAGGACGGCGAACGGCTGGGCGTGGCCACCGGCGACGAGGTCGAGGTCGCGCGCGACGGCGCGAGCGTGCGCGCGCCCGTGGCCCTCCGCGACGCGCTGCCGCCGCGTGCGGTCTACCTGTTCGAGGGTGTCGAGGAGGCCGCCGCCGGGGAGCTCGCCGACGGCGAGCCGACGACCGTCAGCGTGCGCAGGGCGGGCGCGAGGTGAGCGCGACGCTGCTCGCGGCGAGCACCCCGGGCGAGGTCTCGCCGCCCGGGCCGGTGTGGCTGCAGATCGTCAAGGCGATCGTCATTTTCGCTGTCGTGCTCCAGATCGTGCCCATGGTCGTGTGGGCCGAGCGGCGCGTCCTCGGGCGCTTCCAGGCGCGCCTCGGCCCGAACCGGGTCGGGATGGCGGGCCTGCTCCAGCCGCTCGCCGACGTGATCAAGCTCGTGTCGAAGGAGGCCTCGACCCCGGCGACGGCCGTCCCGTGGATGATGGCCATCGCCCCGGTGATCTCGATCGCGACGGCGGTGCTGACCCTCGCGGTCATCCCCTTCGGGGCACCGGGCGCCTTCGGCGGCGACTTTGCACTCGCCGGCATCGACGTCTCCATCGGGCTCCTCTACTTCTTCGCCTTCGGATCGATCGCCTTCTACGGGCTGATGC
>DAIOHA010000184.1:0-2748 GCA_036744955.1 Thermoleophilaceae bacterium
ATGTCGTCGCAGAGCGGGGCGTCGCCGCTGTCGCCCCCATGACGTCCCCTCGCCTCGCTCGACGGCTCCGGTCGACAGGGCGTTTACCTCGGAAAGGGGCGTCCGAGCCCGCCACTCGCCGCGAGTCGTCGCCCGACCGGGCCGCTCAGAAGGCGTAGCTTGTCGGCCCCGTGGACGACTCGCTCCTCCTCGAGCGCATGTGGAGCAGCATGCGTGCCATCTTCGGGCTCTTCGCGCGGGGTGCGCCGGAGAGCAGGTTCGTGGAGCTCGACGGCGTGGACGCGCTGGTCGTACCGGCGACGCCCGACCGCTCCGTCCTCAACTCCGTCCTCTACCGGGACGCTGAGGATCTGGACGACGCGCTCGACGAGCTCGCGCGTACCTACGAGCGGGCGGGCGTGCACGCGTGGACCGTGTGGGTCCACCCGGGCGACGAGAACGCAGCGCGTCTGCTCGAGCGAGCGGGCCACGTGCTCGACGCCACGCCGACCGCGATGGGCCTTGAGCTCGACCGCTTCGCGCCCTCCGCGCCGGAGGCGGCCGAGTGGACGAGCGCCGGCGACCTGGCCACCCTGCTGCACGTGAACGACCTCGCCTACGGGTGGGGCGACACGCGGCCGTGGACGCGTGCGCTCGGCGATCTGCCGCAGCAGGAGCTCAGCATCTACACCGCGAGCGTCGACGGCCGGCCCGCCTCGGGCCTCATGGTGCACGACGACGGCGAGGACGCCGACGTCTGGCTCGTCGCGACGCTCGACGCCGCGAGGGGTCGTGGCCTCGCCCCCTCGCTGCTCGGACGCGCCCTCCTCGACGCCCGCGAGCGCGGCTGCACCACGAGCACGCTCCAGGCGACAAAGCTCGGCGAGCCGGTGTACAGGCGCCTCGGCTACCGCGCGCTCGGGCGGCTCGAGATGTGGGAACGGCGAGCGGCCGCCTAGCTACTTCGACTTCGCCCGCCGGCCGCGCGCGAGCTCACCCGACATGAGCGCGCGCGTCACGGGAAGGGTAATAGTGGTCGGCGCGGCTCGATTGGGCGCGAAGGCGGCGCGCACGAGGGGCCCGCCCGGGATCACCGTTCGCCGCCCTTCCTCGGCCGCGCGCAAGCCGTCCTCGGCCACGCGCGGCGGCTCGACCCAGAGCGCCTTGGGGACGCGCTTGACGAACGCGGGCTCGGAGGTCTCCATGAACTCGGTTGGCACCGGCCCCGGGCAGACGGTCGTCACCGTCACCCCATGCCCGGCGACCTCGTCGTGGAGTGCCTCGCCGTGCAGGAGCACGAAGGCCTTGCTCGCGGCGTAGTTCGCGTTGCCGGGCAGGGGCTGGAAGGCGGAGGTCGATGACAAGTTGATGACCGCTCCCCGCCCGCGCTCGGCCATGCCCGGGACATAGCGGGCGTTGAGGTCGACGACGGCCTCGACGAGGAGGCGCACCTGCTCGAGCTCGCGCTCGCGGTCGCTGTCGGCGAACGGCTCGTAGACGCCGAAGCCGGCGTTGTTGACGAGGATTTCGACGGTCAGGCCGCGGCCCTCGATCTCGGCCGCGAGCCGGTCGCGCTCGCCGGGGACCGTGAGGTCGACTTTGACCACTTCGATGCGCACGTCGTGACGCTCCGACAGCTCACCCGCGAGGCGCTCGAGGCGGTCGGCCCGGCGGGCGACGAGCGTAACGCCATGGCCGCGAGCGGCCAGGGCGCGCGCGAACTCGGTCCCGATGCCCGAGGAGGCGCCGGTGACGAGCGCCGTCGCGGCGGGAGCGGGCGGGGCGAGCGGCACGCGCGCGAGCGTATGCCCTGCGCGCGGCGCGCGCAAGGCCCCTAACCGGGTCGACGGTCGACGAGCAGCGTCTGAAGCGAACGGCCGATCGGTCCATCCTCGTCCCAGAGGGCGGTATCGGCGAGACCGACGCCCGTCCGCTCCGGTGTCGTCGCGGCGTCGAGGCACACCCACTCGCCGCGCGGAAGCCGGTGCAGGTGAACGCTGAGGTCGACGTTCACGAACAGGTAGCGCGACATGGCAAGCGTCCAGCTCACGCCGTTGCCGCTGTCGGCGGCGACGAGCACGCGCGTGAGCGGCGAAGGGTCCTCGCCGGCGACGAGCGGCTGGCGCATCCGGAGCCACACCGTGGCCGGGCCGGCCTCGCGGAAGCTCCCGTCGGCCACGCGCGCGTCGACCGCCGTGTGGTAGCCGGCCTCCGGTCCGAAGTCGAAGAACGGCGTCTCCTCGCTCTGCTCAGGAGGCGTCGGTGGCCGGCCGGGCGACGCGGAAGCCTCAGGGAGCTCGAGCTCGACCTCGCCGGTACGGATCCGCCACGCCAAGGCACGCATGACCTCTCCGGCGGCGTCCGAGAGCGTCCCCTCGAGCAGCTCGACGCTCCGACCGCCCCTGACCTGTCGAGAGCTCAGGCTGAGCGTCTCGATCGGGATCGGTCGCAGAATCTCGAAGGTGATGCGGGCGACCTGCATGGGACCCGGGGCCGGCTGCGACTCGAGCTCGCGGGCGAGCAGCGCCGCGGGCGGTCCGGCGTGCTGGTGCTGCGGGCTCCACGGCCCGCGTGTGAGCTCGGTCGGCACATAGCGCGCGCCGTCCGCGCGGAAGAACGCCGCGTCGCTCACGCGCGCATCCTATGAGCTCGACGAGGCTGCCCTCGCTAGGTTCCCGGCGATGCGCCTGTACGCGCTCGCCGAATCGCACCCGGCTCGTTCGGCGCGGCTGATGCTCGAGCACAAGGGGCTCGAGCACGAGACCTCCC
>DAIOHA010000185.1:0-2696 GCA_036744955.1 Thermoleophilaceae bacterium
TCGGGGAGCGCGCTGACCCTGCGCTCGAGGGCGCGGAGCGTCGTGCGGGCGCGTCGACACTCGCCCGCGTCGACCCGCTGCTCGATGTCGTCAAGCCCGCGGATGATCGACGCGGCGGTGTTCGCGGGGATCGGGTCGCCGGCGCCGCAGCCCGCTGCGGCCAGGACGGCCACCGCGACCGCCGCGATGGTGTGGCGAAGCCTTTGCACGGTGCGCCAGACAGGCAAGAGACTCGGATTCGCGCGTCCGCCGCTGCGAGAATGGGTGTGTGCAGGAGGGTTCCGAGACCACAGAGCAGACGGGCGGTGACGGGCGGACTGGAGCGGTGAGGCCGGCGGGCGAGGGCGCGCCGTGGCCGGGCAACGGCTCCGCCGCGTCGGCGGGCGAGCCTACGGTCGGTGGCGCGGGCGCGATCGCTTCGACGTGGCCCGCTCCGGGCGCCTCCGGAGCCGGGACCGGCCCCGAGCTGCGTCCCACCCCGGCGCCCGAGCCCGCGCGCCCGCCGTGGAAGCGCGCGCTCGGCGTGCTCGTCGCGGTGGGCGCCCTACTGCTCAAGTTCGGCGCCAAGCTCAAGGGCCTCCTCCTTCTCCTCCCCAAGCTCAAGCTCTTCTCGACCTCGGCGTCGATGCTCGTCTCGATCGGCGCCTACGCGCTCATCTGGGGCTGGCGCTTCGCGGTCGGGTTCGTGCTGCTTCTGCTCGTGCACGAGTACGGGCACGTGCTTCAGCTCCGCCGCGAAGGGATCAAGGCGACCGCGCCGATGTTCATCCCCTTCCTCGGCGCCTTCGTCGGCATGAAGGAGATGCCGAAGGACGCCGCCGCCGAGGCGCGCGTAGGGCTCGCGGGGCCGGTGCTCGGGTCGCTCGCTTGCCTCGTCCCGGTCGGCCTCTACCTCGTCACAGGCAACGAGCTCTTTCAGGCGCTCGCCTTCGTCGGCTTCTTCCTCAACCTGTTCAACCTGCTGCCGGTGCTGCCGCTCGACGGCGGGCGGGCAATGGCGGCGCTCTCGCCGTGGATGTGGATCGTCGGGTTCGCCCTGCTCGTGGCCGCGGCGATCGCCTTCCCTAACCCGATCATGCTGATCATCCTGTTGCTCGGCGGGTTCGAGACATGGCGGCGCTGGAAGGCGCGCAAGACGCCCGAGGCGCGCCGCTATAGCCAGGTGCGCCCGCGCACGCGCGCCGCGGTGGCGGCGGTGTATGTGGGGCTGGCAATCGCGCTCGCGGTCGGAATGGACCTAACTTTTGTTGCGCGTGACCTCAGCAGCGTGTAGGGCGGTGCGGGCGTACGGGCGCGTGATCGCCGCGATCTAGCGAGTCCGTGATCTCCTACTCCATGAGCCTGTCGGCCGACGGCTACATCGCCGGATCCGACGGAAGCTTCGACTGGACGGCGCCTAGCCAGGAGCTGCACCGGTTCCACAACGAACGGGTCTCCGCGACCGACGCCCAACTGCTCGGCCGGCGCCTCTACGAGACTATGCTCGTGTGGGACACCGAGGAATTCTCCGACCCCGCGATGGCGGAGTTCGCCGAGATCTGGCGCCCGCTCGAGAAGATCGTCTTCTCGACCACGCTGACGAGCGTCGAGGGCAGCAACCGCCTGGCCACGGGAACGCTCGAGGAGGAGATCGCCGCGCTCGGGGACCGGAGGATCGCGGTCGGGGGCGCCGGCCTTGCGGCGGAATGCATGCGGCGCGGGCTGATCGACGAGTTCGAGCTGTTCGTCATCCCGATCGTCGTCGGTGGCGGCACGCCGTACTTCCCGCCGGACGTGCACATCGACCTCGAGCTGGTCGAGACCCGCATGTTCGGCGCGACCGTGCACTTGCACTACCGCCGGCGCGGCTAGCTATCCGCGCTCGGAGAGCGCCCTTTCGATCTCTCGCTTCTGCTCACGCTCCTTGATGTCGCGGCGGCGGTCGACCGCGGCCTTGCCGCGCGCGAGCGCGACCTCGACCTTGGCGTAGGGACCCTTGAAGTAGACCCTCGTGGGGATGAGCGTCAGCCCCTTCTCGTGGGTCGAGCCGATCAGGCGCTCGATCTCGCGGCGGTGCAGCAGCAGCTTGCGCGGGCGCTCAGGCTCGTGGTTCTCGCGCGCGGCCGGCCGATATGTCGCGACGTACATACGGTGGAGCCACAGCTCGCCGTCGCTGAGCGCGGCATAGGCGTCCTTGAGCTGCACCCCGCCCTCGCGCAGCGACTTGACCTCCGAGCCCCGGAGCTCGATCCCGCACTCGTAGCGGTCGAGCAGCTCGTAGCGGAACGAGGCCTGGCGGTTCGTGGCCACGTCGCCCGGCGCCGCCTTGCGCTTGCCGCCCTTCTTCGCCATCCCGGCCTCCTACCACGCGCCGGCGGGAGACAGGTCGACCCGCCCGCGCGGCGCGTCGACGCGCTCGACCTCTACGTCGACCGGGTCGCCGATCCGCAGCGCGCGGCCCGACACCTCGCCCTCGAGCGCCGTCTCGGTCTCGTTCAGCGAGAACCACTCGTCGCCGATCCGGCGCGCGGGCAGAAAGCCCTCGAAGCCCTCCTCGCCGAAGCGCACGAAGGCGCCCTTGCCGATCACGCTCACGACCTCGCCCGCGAAAGGCGGCGCCTCGCCCGGGCCGGCGGCCTCCGAGAGCACGCGCTCGAGCAGAAAAGCGCTGCACACGTCGGCGGCGTCGCGCTCGACCTTGAGCGCCTCGCGCTCGG
>DAIOHA010000186.1:0-2673 GCA_036744955.1 Thermoleophilaceae bacterium
CGAGCTCCTCACCGAGCGCGCCGGGCTCGTCGACCGCTCCGCCCGCGGCAAGCTCCTGCTCAGCGGCGGCGAGGCGGCCGAGTTCCTCCAGGGTCAGGTGACCAACGACGTAGAGTCGCTCGCTCCCGGCCGGGGGCTCTACGCCGCCCTGCTCACCCACAAGGGCAAGATGCGCGGCGACATGCGCATCCTGCGTGGGCCGGACTGGGTCTGGATCGACACCGAGCCGGCGGTGCTCGCCCCGCTCGCGCACACGGTCCGCACCTACGGCATCGGCCGGGACGTGCGCCACGCCGACGTGACCGCGGAGCGCTCGATCCTCTCGCTCGTCGGTCCCGGCGCGCGCGGCGCGCTCGACCGGGAGCCGCCGGCCGGAGAGCACGCATTCGTCGAGGGCGAGCACGGGCTGTACGTGACGACCGACCTCGGCGTCGACATCGTGTGCGCGGCCGAGCGGGCGGACGCGGTGCGCGCGGCGCTCGGCGTCGAGGAAGCCTCCGAGGACGCCGCCGAGTGCCTGCGGATCGAGTCGGGGCGCCCGCGCTACGGGATCGACATCGACGCCGACACCATCCCCCAGGAGGCGGGTCTCAACGAGCGCGCAGTCAGCTTCACGAAGGGGTGCTACGTCGGACAGGAGACCGTCGCCCGCCTGCACTACAAGGGCAAACCGAACCGTCACCTGCGGGGTCTTCGCCTCAGCGAGCCGGCCGAGCACGGCGACGTCGTCATGCTCGGCGAGCGCGAGGTGGGAAGCGTCGGCTCGGCGTGCCTCTCAGCGCGGCACGGGCCGATCGCGCTTGCCCTGCTGCGCCGCGAGGTGGCGCCCGGAGAGACCGTGCTCGTGGGCGCCGGCGCGGCGCCCGCCGAGGTGATCGAGCTCCCCTTCGCGCCGCTCTGATTGTCCCGAGGGACCGCCGCCGCGCGGGCACCATGCTGTTTACTTCGCATCTTCTGCCGGGCGGGAGGGGTAGGGCAAGGGGCGCATCGTGTCATCGCCGATAGACACAGAACGGGCCGAGCGTCGGCGCGACGCCGCGCCGCGCGCGGTGTCGCGCTCGCGCGGTCATCTGCGTCCGGAGAGCCCCCTGCTCGGAGGTCCGCTCGCCGCGGAGGCGGGCGCCGAGGAGCCGCGTCCGCGCCCCGCTCCGTACGACCCGCGCGCCGACGTGCTCGCACTCCCGCGCGCGAGCACGAGCTCGCACGCGCTCGGCCGCCGCACCGCCGCGGCGTCCGACCCGCGCGCGCTCCGCGAGCTCATCCCCGCCCCCGACTCGAGCCGTGAGCTCGACGACTGGGGCCGCTCCGAGCGCACGTTCGCGCTGATGGAGCCGCTGCTCAACTTCTACTACCGCTACTGGTTCCGGGTCGAGCAGGAGGGCGTCGAGAACGTTCCCGCGGAAGGTGGCGCGTTGCTCGTGGCGAATCACTCCGGGGCGCTCCCCCCGGACGCGCCGATGATCATGCAGGCGATCCGCAACGAGCACCCGGTGCCCCGCCCGCTATACATGCTCGGCGAGCACTGGTTCAAGGGCTACCCCGGGATCGGGATGCTCACGAACAAGATCGGGCTTGTCGCCGCCCACCCCGCGAACGCCCAGCGCCTGCTGGGCGACGAGGGACGGCTCGCGCTCGTCTTCCCCGAAGGGGCGAAGGGCTCCGGCAAGCTCTACTGGCAGCGCTATCGCCTGCGCCGGTTCGGCCGTGGCGGCTTCGTGAAGACGGCCCTGCGCGCGCAGGTGCCGATCGTGCCCGTCGCCGTCGTCGGGGCGGAGGAGGCGATGCCGATTTTCGCGCACATGCGCCTGCTTCAGCGGCTCAGCGGGCTCATCTACTTCCCCATAAACCACGCCTTCCCCCACTTCGGCCTGGCGGCGGGGCTCATGTACCTGCCGGCGAAGTTCAAGCTGCGCTTCCTCGACCCGATCTCGCTCGACCGCTACTCGCCCGAGGACGCCGACGACCTCGAGCTCGTGCAGTCGCTCGCGGAGACCGTGCGCGCCCGTATCCAGCGCGAGCTCGACCGGTTGCTTGCCTCGCGTACGTCCGTATGGTTCGGTTAGGGTCCGGTCGCAGGATGTGGCGCGAGGGGAGTCGAGGGGGCGGTCGCGCCACGCTCGCGGCCGGGGTCGCGCTCGTCTCCGCGCTCGCGGGGTGCGGCCAGCCCGATTACAGCCGCAGGCCGCCGCGGCCGCCGACGCCCCTCCAGATCACCGGCGTGATCACCGAGGACCGAGTGAGCGTCTCGCCGAATCGCATCGGCGCCGGGCCGATCGTCCTCATCGTCTCCAACCAGGACGCCACCTCGAAGACGCTCGTCCTCGAGGGCGAGAGCAAGCGCGAGCGCGTCGGGCCGATTAACCCGCAGGACACGGCGACGATCACCGCCAACGTGCAGCAGGGCCGCTACACGCTGCGCGCCGGCTCCGACCGCGCGGCGCCGTCGCAGATGGTCAAGCCGGCCGAGATCGTCGTCGGGCGCGAGCGCCCCACCGGCGAGGACGACCTCCTGCGTCCGTAGCCAGCGCCGCGTCCGCGCGGCCGCCGCGCGCAAGCCCCCACGGCGTGGCTACCATCCCCGCCGCCCACGACCAGCGAGGACGAGACGAGCGCATGGCCCAAGTCGACCTGACCGACGTCACCGAGGTGAGCACGGAGCCCGGGGAGCTGCCC
>DAIOHA010000187.1:0-2671 GCA_036744955.1 Thermoleophilaceae bacterium
TCTGGCTGGCTCGCTCGGGGTCCACGTGGATCCACTGGTGGTCGCCCGTCACCTCTGCGAAGCGGTCGATGTCGTCCTGTGTTACCTCGTGCCAGTCGCTCACACCGAGCTCCTCGCCGACGTGCGCCCTAACCTCGTCGATTCCGGTGAGGATCAGCATGGCGCGCAGGCTACCGCGCTTGACCACGCCGGGAATACTCCGCGGCCGAGGGGGTACCCTCGCGCGTCGCCCGAGGGAGAGGTAGGTCCTCGAGGCAAGGGACGCGGGCCGCGTCAGTGGGCGTCCGTAGCGCTCGAAAAAGAGCTCGAGCACGTCGGGCTCCGTGAGCTCGGCGCTCGGTCGACCTGCTGGCGACCACCAAACGAGGGCCACGCCCCTGACTCCGGACGAGAGCACGTCGGCGAGGTGCGGGTCGTTCTCGAAACCCGCGTAGAGCAGAACGGGCTGATCGGCTCGGTCGCGGAGCACCGCCTCGGCGAGCTCGATCCCGTCTCCCTCCGAGAGGTTGACGTCGAAGAGGCCGGCGTACGGCCGCGTGCGGGCCATGAGCTCACGCGGCGCGCGAGCGTCGTCGGTGGTCCCGGCGATCGCGAAGCGGGCGCGGCGAAGGTGGCCTCGACGCCCATGCGAACCGCTATGTGGTCCTCCACGACAACGACGGCAATGGCTGGGTCGTGGTCACGAAGCCCCTACGGTAAGGCTGAACGGCGAATGGGGAATCGACATCCCCGGTTCGAGGTATCGCCCTGCGCCAACGTAAAGAAGCTGTGGCATCTCATGCGCCCGCACAGCGGGTCGAGGACGGCGTTGTTAGCGTCCGCCCATGCGGGCGGTGAACGAACTCGAGCTGCCACGGCTCGACTACCTCGATCCCGACCTCCGCGGCGCGCGCTTCCATGAAGAGATGGGGCGGTTGCGCGCGCAGGGCTGGCTCGCCCAGACGCCGCTCGGAGTGATCGTGCTCGGCCGCGAGGCGGCCGACTTCTTCCTCCGCACTCGTAGCGCGACCTTCCCCGGCATGAAGATCGCGGAGCTGTTCGGGATCGACGAGGGGCCTCTGTTCGAGGAGATGCGGCGCAACATCCTGCACCTGAACGGTGCGGACCACCGTCGCCTGCGCAATCTCGTCAATCCCGCCTTCACGCCCCGGGCGGCGGACGGATGGCGGCCGGCGATGCGCGGCTTCCTCGCCGACCTCTGGGAGGACGTGCGGGCGGCGGGTGGCTGCGACTTCGTGGAGGCCTTCGCCAAGCCATACCCGTCGCTGACGATCGCGCGAGTCATGGGTGCGCCCCTCGACGACGCGCCCCGTCTGCATGCGTGGTCCAACGCTATTCAGCGCCAGTTCGACGCGCCGAGCCTCGCCAACGACCGCGAGGCGATCGAGCGGGCCGTCGTCGAGTTCTACTCCTATGCCGGCGCGCTCCTGGCCGCGCGCCGGGAGGAGCCCGCCGACGACCTGATCTCGACCCTGCTCGCCGCGGAGCGGGGAGGGGACCGCCTGTCGGAGGTCGAGTGCGTGAACCTCGTTCTCAACGTACTGATCGGAGGCGTCGACACGACGCAGAGCCAGCTCGCGCAGGGCATCCGCCTCTTCGCCGAGCACCCCGAGCAGTGGACGCTCCTGCGCGCCCACCCCGAGCTCGTCGAGAGCGCGGTCGAGGAGATCCTCCGCTGCGAGCCGATCACTCCGTTCACCGCGCGCATCGTGCAGGAGGACGTGACCTTCGGCGATGTGCTCTTTCCGGAGGGAACGATCGTGCTCGTGTGCGCCTTCGCGGCTAACCGCGACCTCGAGCCCGCTGCCGCCGGACCGAGCGGACCAGATGCGTTCGACATCACCGGCGAGCGCGGGCGCGCCCGACCGCTGACCTTCGGCGCCGGCGTGCACTTCTGCCTCGGGGCGAACCTCGCGCGCGCCGAGCTCGCGGAGGCGCTCGCCTTTCTCGCCGCCCGCGTCGCGCGCTTCGAGCTCGACGGGGAGCCGGAGTACGGCTCGATCAACGGCGTATACGGGCTCGAGTCGCTGCCCGTGCGCTTCGAGGCGGCGGCGACGGCAGGAGCGGTCGGCTAAGGCGAGGCCCGCAGGCGCCGCAGCTGTGCCGCCAGGTAGGGCCGAGCTCGGCGCTGGCCGCCCCGCTCGGCGATCGCTCGCTCGAGCCGCTTAAGGCTCGCGGCGATCGCCGGTCGGTTCGGCGCCAACCCGCGCCGCTCGCACTCGGCGAGCCAGTCCGCCGGCGAGATGTGGCCGCGCCGGCGGTTGCAGGAGCGGCACGCGGCGACCCCGTTCTCCGCCCACGCGGGACCGCCCTTGAGGCGCGGGATGAGGTGCTCGAGCGAGAGCTGGCGGTCGCCGGGCCGGAGCGGCCGCCGGCACCACACGCACTCCGCGCCGTCGCGGGCGAGGATGCGCTCGAGCCGCTCGGCGCGCGGCAGGTCGGGCGGGAGGGCCGTGACGGCCATGATGACCGACCCTGCGCGGCGGCTGACGAGGTCGTTCGCCGGGCCCTCCTTTCCGCGCGCTGGGCGCGCCTCAGATGCGGAACACCGGCACGAGCCGCTTCTCGTGCTCGGCGTCGATGCTGGCCACGACCTCGACGTGCTCCTCGAGCGACGAGCCGCGCAGCTTTGTCGCGAGCAGCTCGTCGACCTGGAAGATGCCGGACGAGT
>DAIOHA010000188.1:0-2630 GCA_036744955.1 Thermoleophilaceae bacterium
GACGCGACCGCGCTCACCGAGGCCGGCTACGTCGGCGAGGACGTCGAGAACATCCTGCTCAAGCTGATCCAGGCCGCCGACTACGACGTCAAGAAGGCCGAGACCGGGATCATCTACATCGACGAGGTCGACAAGATCGCCCGCAAGGCCGACAACCCGTCGATCACGCGCGACGTGTCGGGCGAGGGCGTGCAGCAGGCGCTGCTCAAGATCCTCGAGGGGACGGTGGCCTCGGTTCCTCCGCAGGGCGGGCGCAAGCACCCGCACCAGGAGTTTCTGACCATCGACACCACGAACGTTCTGTTCATCTGCGGCGGCGCGTTCGCGGGCCTCGACAAGGTGGTCGAGCGGCGCGTGGGCCACAACGGCGTCGGCTTCGGGGCGTCGGTGACCTCGAAGGCCGAGCGCGACCTGGGCGAGGTCTACGAGGAGGTGCTCCCCGAGGACCTCGTCGAGTACGGGCTCATACCCGAGTTCATCGGTCGGCTGCCCGTGATCTCGGTGATCCACCAGCTCGAGCGCGACGACCTCGTGACGATCCTCACCGAGCCGCGCAACGCGCTCGTCAAGCAGTTCCAGCGCTTCTTCTCCTTCGACGGCATCGACCTCGTGTTCGCCGAGGAGTCGCTGCGCTCGGTGGCCGACAAGGCGCTCGAGCGCGAGACCGGGGCCCGCGGCCTGCGCTCGATCATCGAGGAGATACTGCTCGAGGTCCAGTTCGAGCTGCCCTCACGTCGTGACGTCAAAAAGTGCGTCGTCACCAAGGAGACGATCGAGCGCGGCCTCAAGCCGACGCTCGTGACCGAGGCCGCGCGCGACGAGAGCGCCGACGAGGACGAGCTCGCCGAGGAGGCGGGCTAGTCCGGCCGACGGGCCGGACGGCGGCTCGCCTGTCACCGCCGAGCGAGGCGAGGCGGTGAGGGAGCTCGCGGAGTGTGTGCGGAAGCTCCGCGGCTTCCCGCCGAACGTCATGAACGTCTACCTCCTCGGCGACGTGCTCGTGGACGCGGCCTCGCGTCATGCCGCCCGGCGCATCCTCCGTCAGCTCGACGGGCGCCCGCTCGGGGCGCACGTGGTGACGCACGCGCACCCCGATCACCAGGGCGCGACCCACGCGGTGTGCGAGCGCCGCGGGGCTCCGTTGTGGGCGGGCGAGCGCGACGCCGACGCGCTCGAAGACGGGCGCATCGCGGAGCGCCAGCCCGACCATCCGATGAACCGCCTGTCGGAGTGGGCGTTCGCGGGACCTCCGCACCCGGTCGCTCGGCGCCTCCAAGAGGGCGATGCGGTGGCCGGCTTCGCCGTCCTCGACACGCCCGGACACTCGGCGGGTCACATCTCGCTGTGGCGCGAGTCCGATCGCACGCTCCTCCTCGGCGACGTGGCCTTCGGATGCAACCCGCTCACCGGTGTGCCCGGCCTTCACGAGCCGCCCGACTTCTTCACGCCCGACCCGCCGCGCAACCGAGAGTCGCTGCGGCGGCTGGGCGAGCTGGGTCCTGCACTCGTGCTCTTTGGCCACGGGCCGCCGTTGCGGGATCCCGAGCGCTTCGCTCGCTTCACCGCGGCGCTGGCGGACTGAGGGCGACGCCCCTCACGCGCCGGAGGTTTCCCGCGACGCGGAGCGGAGAGACCGCCGCCTCGATGCGCGGGACAGCTCGGCTGACGCTGCGAGCGTGTCCTCCGACGCATCCCACCCGCCGGCCGAACGCGGCTACCGATTGCTGCCCGCGCGGGAGGCCTACTGGCGCCCGTCGAAGCAGATGGGCGTTCTCAACACCGACCTCGCAGCCCAGCTCGAAGCGGGCATTCTCGCCGCGCGGCTGTCGCGACTCGAGTCCGGTCAGACCTCGACGCGCCACCGCCACGTCCGCGAGAGAGAGAGCTCTACGTTGTGCTCGAGGGCACGGGGCGCATCAGGGTCGCGGGCGAGCTACTGACCCTCGAGCCGCTGTCGTCGCTCGTCGTCGAGCCGCGCATGGTCAGGCAGGTCTTCAACGACACGGACGCGACGGTTCTGTGGCTCGTCGTGGACGCGCCCCCCGAGGCGGCCGACACGCGTGATAAGCGACGACCAGCGCGCCGACCTCTATCCCGACGGGCCGCGCGCGCTTCTGCCGGAGCTTGAGCACTAGCCGCCACGGGCACTCGGAGCGGAGGCCACGCCGTGCTGACCTAGACTCCCCGCCGATGGCCTCGGACCGCGTCGATACGCTGCGCGAGCGCACGCGCTACGACGCCTCGGAGGTCGAGGCGCGGACCTTCGCGCGCTGGGAGGAGGCCGGCATCTTCCACGCCGAGCCCGTGGGCGTCGCGCCGCCCGAGGGCAAGTTCTCGATCGCCATCCCGCCGCCGAACGTCACGGGCGCCTTGCACATGGGCCACGCGCTCAACGGGACGATCCAGGACGTGCTCGTGCGCCTCAACCGCATGCGCGGCCGGCGCACGAAGTGGGTCTTCGGCACCGACCACGCCGGTATCGCGACCCAGGTGCAGGTCGAGAAGGCGCTGCGCGAGGAGGGCAGCTCGCGGCAAGAGCTTGGCCGCGAGGCCTTCCTCGAGCGCGTCTGGCGCTGGCGCGAGCAGTACGGCTCGACCATCGTCGAGCAGTTCAAGCGCCTCGGCGCCTC
>DAIOHA010000189.1:0-2595 GCA_036744955.1 Thermoleophilaceae bacterium
CGAGCACGCGTTGGCCGACGGCGAGCGTCGGCACCATCGACTCGCTCGGGATGCGAAATGGCTTGACGAGGAAGGCCTGGATGCCGAGCGCGAGCACGATCGCGACGACCACGATCAAAATCGTCTCGGTGAGCGGGTTCTTGGCGCGGGCGCGCTTGCCGGCCACCGCCATCTGCGCGCCGCCTCCTCGACCCCTCACACCGCGTCGCCGTCGAGCCCCGCCGCGACGCAGTCGCCGCTCACGGCGTTGCGCCCTCGGCCTCTGCCTCGCCGGGCGCGGGCTCGGCGTCTCGATCGGCCTCTGCCTCGCCGGCCGCCGGCACGGCGTCGGTCGCGAGCGGCGCCGCCTCGGGCGCGGCCGTCTCCTCGCCCGCCGCTTCGGCGGCCGGCGCGCCTCCGACGCGATCGGCCGCGTCCGGGCGCACGTCCTGGCGCTCGCGCACGCGCGCGCGGCGACCCACGCGACCGCGCAAGTAGTAGAGCTTGGCGCGGCGCACGTCGCCGCGAGCGGCGACCTCGATCCGCTCGATCTTCGGCGAGTAAACGGGGAATGTGCGCTCGACGCCGACGCCGAACGACTGCTTGCGCACCGTGAAGGTCTCGCGCGCGCCCGAGCCCTGGCGCTTGATCACCACGCCCTCGAAGACCTGCGTCCGGCGGCGCGTGCCCTCGATGACCTGGAAGTGGACGCGCACGCGGTCGCCCGCCTCGAACGCCGGGCGCTCGCGCACCTGCTCCCGCTCGAGGGTGTCGATGATCGTGCTCATGGGAGGGTGGCGCGGACGCCCGGGACGAGCGCGACGCGCGCAGGCATCGTAGCCGAAGCCCTCGGCTCGCCTCAGGCCTCGAGCGCCGCCCGCCGCTCCCGGCTGCGCTCCAGCCGCCACGCTCGCACGCGGGCGTGGTCACCCGAGACGAGAACCTCCGGCACCCCGTGGCCGCGCCACTCGGCGGGCCGCGTGTAGTGCGGGTACTCGGGCCCGCCCTCGAGCGCGGGGCTGAACGATTCCTCGAGCGCGCTGTCCGCGTGCCCCAGGGCGCCCGGCAGCTTGCGCACCACCGCGTCGCAGACGACCATCGCCGCCGGCTCACCGCCCGAGAGCACGTACGGGCCGATCGAGACGACGTCGGAGGCGAGGTGGCGGTTAACCCGCTCGTCGAAGCCTTCGTAGCGCCCGCAGAGGAGCGTGACGTGCGACTCGGCGGCGAGCTCGGCGGCGAGCGCGTCATCGAAGCGCCGGCCGCCGGCCGCGAGCGCGATCACGCGTCTCCGGGTGGGCAGCTCGAGCGGGTCGGCACCGTAGTGGGCTCGCAGCGCCGCCTCGACGACGTCGACGCGGATGACCATGCCCGCGCCGCCCCCGTACGGCGTGTCGTCGACCTTGGCGGCCGCGAGCGGCGTGGTTGCCCGTAGGTCGAGGAAACGGAGCTCGTGCCCGAGCTCCTCCGCGTTCCTGACGTGGCGTTGCTCGCGCAGCCACGCGAACCATGCCGGAAACAGTGTGAAGACGTCGATCCTCACCCGCGCGGGTCCTCGCCCAGCCCCAGGAACTCGAGGTCGACCTCGATCGTGCGCGCGGCGGCGTCCACGCGGTGGATCGCGTCGGAGACCAGCGGGACGAGCGTCGCCTCCGTGCCGACCTCGAGCAGGTCGCACGAGGGTCCGCTTAAGACGCGCGTGACCTCTCCGAGGCCGTCGACGCGTGCCCCGACGAGATCCTCGACGAGCCACTCGCCGGGCTCGAGCGGCGCTTGGGCCTCGGACACGAGTAGCGCCTCGCCGCGCAGGGCCGCGGCGGCCGCTCGGTCCCCGACGCCGAAGAGCCGCACGAGCGGCCGCTCGGGCGAGCCCTCGCGGCGCTCGACGCGCGCGCGCCGGCCGGCGACCGTCACCTCCGTCGTCGGCGCGAGCGGGTCGGGCGAGGACTCAGGGGCCGCCGCGGCGGTCAGCGCCCGCTCGACCCAGAAGCTCCCGTCCCGCCCGTGTGGAGCGCCGACGCGGCCTACCGACACGAGGCGCTCGCGGCGGTTCAATTCACGACGTCGACGACGACCCGGCGGCCGTGCTTGGTTCCGGCCGCTCGGACGAGCTGGCGCAGCGCGGCGATCGTTCGCCCGCCGCGCCCGATGACGTGCCCGACGTCGTCCTCGGCCACCGACAGCTCGAGCACGAGCGTGCCGTCGTCCTCCTCGAACTCCTCCACCGTCACCGCGCCCGGGTCGTCGACGAGAGCCCGGGCGAGGAACGCGAGCAGCTCGACCACGGCGGCTAGCCGCCGCCGGCCGCCGTCGCGCGCTCGGAGGCCTCTTCATCGACGGCGCCCGCCGCGTCGGCCGGAGCCACGTCGGCGACGGTGGGGTCCTCCTCGGTGCCGCCGCCGGTCGCCTCGGAGAAGTCCTCGCCGGGCTCCTCGGCGGGCCCAGCGGAGCCGGTCGCCCCGGCGTCGACGGGGTCCGGGCCGAGCGCCCCGCCGGCCGGCCGGCCGGCGGAGCTGTTCGTGTCGGGGGCGGCCCGCTCGGGCGGCGCCTCACGGTCAGTCGCGCGCAGCAGGCTGCGGACCGTCTCCGACGGCTGCGCGCCGTGCGCGATCCAGT
>DAIOHA010000190.1:0-2593 GCA_036744955.1 Thermoleophilaceae bacterium
CGCAGCAGCCCGTAGGCGGCGCTCGAGTTGCCGGCGGGGATGGGGTTGTCCTCGAGGTCCTTGCGCCGCGCGATCAGGCGCTCGTGGTCGTCGGAGGTCTCATAGAAGCCGCCGCGCGCGGGATCGGAGAACCGGGCGACCATCACAGCGGCGGTCTCACGGGCGGCAGCGAACCAGCGCGGCTCGAACGTCCCCTCGTACAGCGAGAGGAGGGCCTCGAGGAGGTAGGCGTGGTCCTCGAGGTAGGCGTTGAGGCGCGCCGCGCCATCCTTGTAGGTGCGCAGGAGGCGGCCGTGAGCATCGCGCATGGACTCGAGCACGAAGGCGGCGCACGCGCTCGCCGCCTCGAGGTAGCGCGGCTCGCGTAGGGTGGCGCCCGCGTCGGCGAGCGCGGAGATCATCAGCGCGTTCCAGGACAGGAGGCGCTTGTCGTCGAGCCCCGGCCACACGCGTGCTGAGCGCGCCTCGTACAGGCGCCGCTTGACATCCGCCAGGTTCTCGGGCGGCTCGCCCGCCCCGCGGGTGAGGATGTTGCGACCCTCGAAGTTGCCGCGCTCGCTCGCGCCGAACCAGCGGATCGCCGCCTCGGCGTCGTCGCCCAGGACCTCGCGCAGCTCGTCGACCGTCCATACGTAGAAGCGCCCCTCCTCGCCCTCGGAGTCTGCGTCGAGCGCCGAGAAGAAGCCGCCCTCGGGAGCGCGCATCTCGCGCAGCGCCCAGTCGAGCGTCTCGCGGCACACCTGTTCGAACAGTGGGTCGCCCGTGACCTGCCACCCGTGCAGGTAGGCGCGCGCGAGCAGCGCGTTGTCGTAGAGCATCTTCTCGAAGTGGGGCACGAGCCAGCGCTCGTCGACCGAGTAACGCGCGAAGCCGCCACCCACCTGGTCGTACATCCCACCGCTCGCCATCGCGCGCAGGGTGCGCGAGCTCATGTGGGTTTCGCCGCGGCGGAGCAGGAGCTCGATCGCCGAGGTGGGAGGGAACTTCGGCGCGCGGCCGAAGCCACCGTGCACGGGGTCGTAGGTCGAGGCGAGGCGCTCGACCGCGGCGTCGAGCAGCGCCGGGTCGAGCTCGGCGTCGGAGGGCTCGAGCAGGGCGCCGCCGGCGAGGCGCTGCGCGATGCGAGCACCGCCGGCCCTGATCTGGTCGCACTGCTCGCGCCACGCCTTGGCGACCGCCTCGAGCACCATGTGCCAGCTCGGCATCCCGTGGCGCTGCTCGGGCGGGAAGTACGTTCCCACGTAGAACGGCACCTGCTCGGGCGTCGCGAACACGTTCAGCGGCCACCCGCCGTGGCCGGTCATTGCCTGGCACGCCTCCATGTAGATCGCGTCGACGTCGGGGCGCTCCTCGCGGTCGACCTTGACGCACACGAAGCTCTCATTCATGAGCCGCGCCGTCTCGGAGTCCTCGAACGACTCGCGCTCCATCACGTGGCACCAGTGGCAGGCCGAGTAGCCGATCGAGACCAGCAGCGGCTTGTCCTCCTCGCGCGCACGGGCGAGCGCGTCCTCGCCCCACGGGTGCCAGTCGACCGGGTTGTCCCGATGCTGGAGGAGGTACGGCGAGGTCTCGCCCGCAAGGCGGTTCGGCATGGTCGGCTCCTACCCGCCCCGCGGGGCCGGTACGCGGTCGCCGTCGAGCGACGCCCGTACGGCCGGCGGAGGGGAGCTCGCCAACGAGCGTTGCCCAGCGCATCGCGATCGCCAGCGTTAGGGTCGCGAGCGGAAACGGTGCGAAGGAGGACGCAATGGCCGATGAGGTGCACGAGAAGGTCGAGGGCGACGGCTACGCGGTCGCCCACCTCGACGCGATCGGCGAGGGACCCGGGTTTCGCAAGGTTCGTCAGGAGCTCGGCGTGACCGCGTTCGGCGTCAACGCGGTCGTGCTGCCGCCGGGCGCGGTCGGCCGTCGTCACTACCACGAGCAGCAGGAGGAGCTCTACTTCGTGCACCGAGGCGTGATTGAGCTCGAGTTCGGCGACGGCTCGCGCCACCGGCTCGGGCCGGGCGGGCTCGCGCGCGTCGACGCGCACACCGTGCGCGTCCAGCGCAACCCGAGCGACTCCGAGGAGGCGGTCTACCTGTGCGCCGGGGGGGCCGGCGGATACGTGGGCCGCGACGGGCGTATGCCCGAGGGGGAGGACGGCTGAGGCGAGCACGTCGACCACGCGGCTAGCTTTCCTTCGTGAGAGGAGGCGCTTAGCCGAGCCCTTCGCCGTCCCGTGGTGTTGATCGCGCTCCTGGCGGTCGCGGCGATCGCGGCAGCAGTCGGGTTCGCGCTCAGCAGGTCGGTGTCCGCGCCCGGAGCCGTCGCGCCGCCCGCGATCGTCTGGGCGGTCGGCGACGGTGCGGACGACAGCGCGAGGTCCAAGGCGCTTGGGGCTCGCATCGCCTCGGTCTCCTCCGACCGCTTCCTCTACCTCGGCGACGTGTACGAGACGGGGACTACACCGAGTTCCGCCGCAACACGCCCCGGCCTACGGACGACTCGTCGGTCGGACCGCGGACCCTGGCAACCACGAGTGGCCGAACGGCAGGGCGGGCTACAACCGCTATGGAAGGAGGCCCGCGGCGGTCGCACGAAGGCTCCC
>DAIOHA010000191.1:0-1585 GCA_036744955.1 Thermoleophilaceae bacterium
CGCTCGCGCTCGCCCTCGAACTGGAGCACGCAGTCGACGAGGTGCTCGAGCACGCGCGGCCCGGCCAGCGACCCCTCCTTCGTCACGTGACCGACGAGCACCGTGGCCACGTCGCGCTCCTTGGCCACGCGCGCAACGCGGCCCGCCGCCTCTCGTACCTGCCCCACCGTCCCCGGGGACCCGCTCAACCCCTCGGCGTGCAGTGTCTGGACCGAATCGACGACGCATACCTCGGGCGCCTCCGCCTCGATCGTGGCGACGACCGCTTCGAGGTCGGTGTCCGCGACGATCGGAACGCGCAGCGCCGCCGCGCCGAGGCGCTCGGCGCGCAGCTTGACCTGTGCCGCCGACTCCTCCGCCGTCACGTACAGCGTTCGGCGCCCCGCGGCGGCGAGGTGCCCGAGCGCGCTCGCGGTGATCGTCGACTTGCCGATGCCGGGCTCGCCCCCGAGCAGCACGAGCGAGCCGGGCACGAGCCCCCCGCCGAGCACGCGGTCGAGCTCGCCTATGCCGGTGGAGAGGCGCCGCACCGCCGGCGCCTCGACCTCCGCGAGCGGCACCGGCCTGAGTGCCCCACGGCTCTTTCCGCGCCCGCCGCGCGTCCGTCCCTCACTCACCGGCGCTGACCGCTCCTCGACGAGCGAGTTCCAGTCGCCGCAGCCCGGGCAGCGGCCGTGCCAGCGCGGGCTCTCGTGACCGCAGGCCGAGCAGACGAAGACAGAGCGGGCCATGCCTCAAAGCTAAGCCCCGCGGAGGACGCCCTCGCCCCCTCGCGGGCCGCCTCAACCCGAAGCCTTCGTGCGCCTAGTTGCTCTCCTGCTCGCGCACGGCCCGCTCGGCGGCCTCGAAGCCGGTGCGCGAATGAGTCCCGTCGCAGAACGGCTTGGTCGTCGAGCCGCCGCAGCGGCAGAGGGCGATGACCTCGCCACGCTCTGCGAGATCGTATTCGTTGCCGTCCGCGTCGATCAGCCGGATCGGTCCCTCGACTCGGTAGGGGCCGTTCTCGCGCGCCTTGATCTCGACGGGCGGGCGTTCCCCTTGCTCCGCCACGACGCGTGGCCTACCCGGGCGACACGCAAGCAAACGCCGTCGGCGTGCGGACCGAATCGCTCCCGAGCGGCGCGGCTTCCGCCGCCCGAGCGCTTAGGGTCTCGCCGCCCATCCGGCCGCAGCGTCGATCCCCGCGCTAGCGAGGTGACACGTTGAGCCATCTGACCCCGCGTCTCGTCCCCAGCGCCGTCGCGCTCGTCACGGCCGCCGCCCTCGTCGGCTGCGGCACCAACACCGTGCAGGGCGCCGACGTCTCGAAGCGCATCTCCGAGGGCCTCGAGAAGCAGGTCGCCCAGCGGCCCAACGCTGTCAGGTGTCCACCAAGAGATCGAGGCGAAGCCGGGCGCCAAGGCTCGATGCACCATCGTCGGCTCGGACGGGAGCGAGATCGGCCTGACCGTCACGATGAAGGACGAGCGCGGGAAGTTCGACTCCGCGGTCGACCGCGAAATCTCGAAGCAGCCGACGAAGATGCGAAGCGCTAACGGTCTCGCGCGCACGCACGGCGCGCTCACGCCGGACGCGGCGGGGCCGG
>DAIOHA010000191.1:1595-2567 GCA_036744955.1 Thermoleophilaceae bacterium
GAAGAAGAAGGCGGAGCGCTAGCCCGCTTCCGCGCGCGCACGCCCGACGGCGCGAGTCGGGGGCCGGCGCCCGCCCGCCCTACTCCGTCTCGCCCGAGTCCTCCGGCGGGTTGGTCCGCAGCGAGTCGACGTCCTCGTCGTCGCCCTCGGGCAGCCTGCCCGTGCCCTCGGAACCGTCCGCGGGCTCATCGTCGCCGCCGGCGCTCGCGGCGCCCACGCCCACCGGCTCGCGCTCTCTCTCCTCGATCTCGCTCGGGGGCGGGCTCGTGACCGAAATCTTGAGCTCCTCTGGCTCCTGCCCGTCCTCGCCCTCGGGCTTGTCGACGTCGACCGTCGACCCCGGCGGCATGTTAGAGCGCAGCACCTCGTCGGCGAGCGGGTCCTCGATGTAGCGCTGGATCGCGCGGCGCAGCGGCCGCGCGCCCATCGCCGGGTCCCAGCCCTTGTCGACGAGCAGGTCCTTGGCGTCCTCGGACATGTTGAGCGATAGCTCGCGCTCGGCCATCGACTCGCGCACGCGCCGCAGGAGGAGCTCGACGATCTCCTTGATCTCCTCCTTCTGGAGCTTGTGGAAGACGATGACCTCGTCGATCCGGTTGAGGAACTCGGGCCGGAAGACCTTCTTGAGCTCGCCCATGATCCGGTTCTTCATGTCGTCGTAGGTGATGCCGGTCTCGTCGTCGGAGATGGCGAACCCGAGCGGCGTGTTGCGCGCGATCTCAGAGGCCCCGATGTTCGAGGTCATGATCACGATCGCGTGGCGGAAGTCGACCGTGCGCCCCTGAGCGTCGGTCAGCCGCCCGTCCTCGAGGATCTGGAGCAGGATGTTGAAGACGTCGGGGTGGGCCTTCTCGATCTCGTCGAGGAGCAGCACCGAGTACGGCTTGCGCCGCACGGCCTCGGTGAGCTGGCCGCCTTCGTCGTAGCCGATGTAGCCGGGCGGCGAGCCGACCAGCCGCGACACGGAGTGCT
>DAIOHA010000192.1:0-2530 GCA_036744955.1 Thermoleophilaceae bacterium
TACTCGGCCGTCGACCTATCGGGCACGCCCGACTGGGTCAAGCTCGCCGAGGCCTACGGAGCGACCGGCATGCGCGCGACCGAGAAGGGCGAGCTGCTGGACATCATGAAGAGCGCCCTCTCCACCGACGGCCCGGTGCTCGTCGACGTGCAGGTGACCAAGGAAGAGAACTGCTACCCGATGATCCCGGCAGGACAAGCTGCGCGGGACATGGTGGGATGATGGAAATAGCTCAGGCCCTGAAAAGCGAGCGGGCCAAGGAAGCAGGGCCGAAGCCTTGCCTTTGTTTGCAAGACGGGGCCCGATGACGCCGGCCTGCAACGCTTTTCAGGGGTCCTGATGGGTGAGGACATCGCTCCGCAGGCGGTCCTCGATCTCGACGAGCTCCAGGTCCCCGGCGGTCGCCACACCGGCCGCCGCCACATCCTCTCGATCCTCGTCGAGAACAAGCCCGGCGTGCTCGCGCGCATCTCGGGGCTGTTCTCGCGCCGCGGGTTCAACATCGACACGCTCGCGGTGGGTCCGACCGACGACGAGCGCATCTCGCGCATCACCCTGACCGTCGACGGGGCCAAGCATCCGATCGACCAGGTGACAAAGCAGCTGCACAAGCTCGTCAACGTGCTCAAGATCCGCGACCTCGAGCCGGGCGAGACGGTGGCCCGCGAGCTCGCGCTGTTCAAGATCGCCGCCGAGGGCGAGTCGCGCGGCCAGGTGATGCAGTTTGCGCAGATCTTCCGCGCCAACGTGATTGACGTGTCGAAACGGTCGCTGACCGTCGAGGTGACGGGCACCGACGACAAGATCGAGGCCTTCGAGGAGCTCGTACGTCCGTACGGCCTCGTCGAGATGGTGCGCACCGGCGAGATCGCCGTCGCGCGCGGGCGCTCGACGACGTAGTGACGGGCGCCGGCGCGACCGGCGCCACGGGGCGCCCGGGCGCGTCCGCCGGCCGGACGCGCGGGATCGCGCTTCCCGCTCCGACGCGCGCTGCGCTGCGCGACCGGCTCGAGCGCGCCGCGGAGCGCGCACGACGCGAGCGCCGCCCGGTGATCGCGGCGGCGACCTTCACGATCGACGCGGGCGTGGACCTCTCCGCCGCGGTACTCCGCGCTTGCGCTGCGGAGGATCGGGTCTTCTGCCTCGAGCAGCCCGCGCGCGGTGGGTTTGGTCTCGCCGCCCTAGGCGCAGCCGCGACCGTCGAGGCGCGCGGCGAGGGCCGCTTCGCCGAGGTAGGCGCCCTCGCGCGCCGGCTCGCCGACGGGGCGCTACGCGACGACCCGAGCGCCGACCCGGCCGCCCCGCCCGCCTCGGGGCCGGTGTTCGTCGGGGGTTTCGCCTTCTCGCCCGACGGCGGCTCCGCGCCCGAGTGGGAGGGGCTCGCGCCCGCCCAGCTCCTGCTGCCCGAGCTCTCGCTCGCGCGCGCCGACGGCGAGACGCGGGCGACCGTATGCGCGGCGCTCGACGGCGACGAGGCGCCCGAGGCGGTGCTCGAGCGCCTCGATCGACGGCTCGCCGCGCTCGACACCGGGGCGCAGATGCCGCTGGTCGACCCCGACCCCGTGGTCGCGCCGCGGGTGGCAGGCGCCGCGCCGCCCGAGCACTACGAGGGGGCGGTCGCCCGCGCGGTCGAGCGGATCCGCGCCGGCGAGCTCGAGAAGATCGTGCTCGCGCGCGAGGTGCGCGTCCACTCCTCGCGCGAGCACGATCCGGCGGCGCTGTTCGGCGGCCTGCGGGCGGCGTTCCCGGAGTGCTACTGCTACCTCGTCGGCGCGCCGGGGCTCGCCTTCGCCGGCGCGAGCCCCGAGCTGCTCGTGCGCCGCGACGGCGCGCGCGTGCAGACCGTCGCTCTCGCGGGCACCACCCGCCGCAGCGCCGACCCGTCCGTCGACCGCCACCTTGGCGAGCGGCTCCTCGGCAGCGCCAAGGACCGTGAGGAGCAGGCGATCGTCGTCCGGCGGATCGAGCGCCGCCTGGAGCCGGCGAGCGTCTGGGTGAGGGCGGCGGACGAGCCGGCGCTCGTCCGCGTGCAGAACGTCCAGCACCTGGCCACCCCGATCCGGGCGCAGCTCTCCGAGCCGCGCTCAACGCTCGAGCTCGCCGAGATCCTGCATCCCACTCCGGCGGTCGGGGGGGAGCCCTGGGAGCGCGCCGCTTCGCTCATCCCGGCGCTCGAGGGTCTCGACCGGGGATGGTATGCCGGGCCGGTCGGGTGGACCGACTTCGCGGAGGACGGGGAGCTGTTCGTGGCGCTGCGCTGCGCGCTGCTGCGCGGGTGCGTCGCCCACCTCTACGCCGGCGACGGGATCGTGCGCGACTCGGCGCCGGCGGAGGAGCTCGCAGAGACGGAAGCGAAGCTCGCCGCACTGCTTCCCCTCCTCACCTGAGGGACGCGGTCAGCTCCTTTCCGCGTTCGCTGCGCAAACCGCGATGCTCCGACAACAGCCTCCGGCTGGAGCGCACCCGGCGGAGCGTGGCGAGACCGGTGCAGGCGCGCCGCCCTGACCGGCAGATCGCCGTTCAGGGCGGC
>DAIOHA010000193.1:0-2528 GCA_036744955.1 Thermoleophilaceae bacterium
GATCATTCTCAGCGACTTCATGAGCCTCGACGGCGTCGTCCAGGCGCCCGGCGGCCGCGAGGAGGACACCGACGGCGGGTTCGCCCACGGCGGCTGGTCGTTCCGCTTCTTCGACGAGGAGGCCATGGGCCCGGTAATCGGCGAGGTCATGGAGAAGACCGAGGCGCTGCTCTTCGGCCGTCGCACATGGCAGGCGATGGGGGCCGCCTGGCCGGGCCGCGCGGGCGATCCGTTCGCCGACCGCATGAACGAGATCCCGAAGTACGTCGCGTCTCGCACCCTCAGCCAGGACGATCTGACGTGGACGAACTCGACGCTGCTGCCCGCCGACGACGCGATCGGCGCGGTGCGCGAGCTCCGCGAGCGAGAGGGCGAGGGGCTCCAGGTGATGGGGAGCTCCAACCTCGCCTCGCAGCTCGTCGAGCACGACCTCGTCGACGAGTACCGCCTGATGATCGAGCCGATCCTGCTCGGGGGCGGCAAGCGCCTCTTCCCGGACGACGGCCAGGCACGGCCGCTCGAGCTCGTCTCGACCACAACCGCCTCGACCGGCGTCCTTATCTGCGCGTTCCGGCCGGCGGATCGCTGAGCCGCGGGCGGGGATGCCGAGGTGACCGGCTCGGCCGCGCCGAGCGACGTCGACTAGGCCGGTCGCCGGACGACCCGGCGCAGCTCGATGTCGAGCGCCGTGAGGGCGAGCTCCTCGCCCACGTTGAGCTCGAGCGACGCGCGCGTCTGCTCGCAGCGCTCGGCGGCCGCGCGCGCGGCGAGCTCGTCGAGGCGCGGCGCTAGCTGAGCGAGGCGAACGACCCGATCGACGGCGAGCACGGCGGCGTCCGCGCCGGCGGCAAGGCACGCCAGGTCGCGGAAGAGCAGCGTCGCGAGCGTCAGCCCGAGGTCGAGCACCTCGGTCCGCGCGCGGCGGCCGTCCCGCTTCGCCGCCTCCTCGAAGTCGCGCTCGAAGGCGCGGCGCTCGCGCCCCGCCGGCTCCGACTCGAGGCGCGCCCGCGCGGCCTCCTCGACGGCCCCCTCGGCCTCGACGCGACGCGCCTCGGCACGCGCGAGCAGCGCTCGCCACGGCTCCTCGCCCGCGCTCGACGCCTCGCCTCCGGCCAGACGGAGAATCCAGTGCTCGACTTCGGCACGCAGCGCCTCGCCGGCTTCGGACGCGAGCAGGCGGGCACGCTCTCCGTTCCCGAGCGCGAGCCGCCCGCACGCCGCGGCGCGCTCATCCGGGACACCCTCGCGCCCGAGCGCCGCGGCGAACCGCTCGGGCGGGAGCGGGTCGAACCGCACGAGCTGGCAGCGGGAGACGACCGTCTCGATCACTCGGCCGAGCGACTCGCTCATGAGGACGAGATGGACGAACGCCGGCGGCTCCTCGAGCGTCTTCAGCAGCCGGTTGGCGACCTCGTCGTTCATCGTATCGACGCGCTCGAGCACGAACACGCGCCGACTCGACTCGAACGGCGTACGCCCCGCGGCCGCGACCACCGGCTCGTCGATGTCGCCCACCCGCATCACGTGCGCGCCGGTCGGCCGCACCCAGGTCAGGTCGGGATGAGTCCCGGAGAGCACGCGGCGGCGTGCGCCCTCGGCGTCCGGAGCCGACTCGGCGAGCAACTCGGCCGCGAGCGCCGCGGCCGCCGTCCGCTTGCCCGTCCCCGCCGGGCCATGAAACAGGTAGGCGTGTGAGGGCTCTGCGCGTGGCCCGAGCGCGGCCCCGAGCACGAGGCGCGCGTGCGGCTGGTTCTCGGTGCCCGCGAGCGGCGCCTGCGCGCGTGCCGCAGGCGCGCTCACGCCGGGGCCCCCGCGCGGGCCGTCTCGACCGCGGCGAGGATCTTGCCGCGGAGCTCGTAGACCGGTCGCTCGGCGTCGAGGCGCCGCCAGCGCGCCGGATCCTCCGCCGCCAACCGCTCGTAACCCGCGAGCACGGCGTCCTGGAGCGCGTGACCCTCGTCCTCGAACCGATCCGCCTGGCCGCCGCGCGCCGCGGCCGCGCGCGGGTCGAGCACGAGCAGGAACGTAAGGTCGGGCACGAGACCGCGCGTCGCGAAGCGGTTGAGCCGCGCGACCTCCTCCACCCCGAGCCCGCGTGCGGCGCCCTGGTAGGCAAGCGACGAGTCGAGGTAGCGGTCGGAGACGACTACCTGCCCGCGGTCGAGCGCCGGGCGGATGACCCGGGCGACGAGGTCCGCGCGCGCCGCGGCGAAGAGCAGCGCCTCGGCCTCCGGCCCGACCTCGACGGCCGGGTCCTTCACGAGCTCGCGCACGCGCTCCCCGACCGCCGTCCCCCCCGGCTCGCGCACGGCGACGGCCCCCTCCCCCAGCGCGTCGGCGAGCAGCCGCGCCTGGGTCGTCTTGCCCGCGCGGTCGATGCCCTCGAAGGTGACGAACAGACCGCCCACGGCGGCGAAGCTACCACCGCCCGAGGCCGCCGCCGCGACGCCGCCGCCGGTCGCGCCTGAGCGCCCGCACCGCGCCCATATGATCCCGCCGCCATGCGCGCCCTCGTCACCGGCGGAGCC
>DAIOHA010000194.1:0-2520 GCA_036744955.1 Thermoleophilaceae bacterium
GACGGAGAGGTCGTTGGTGTACTCGTAGATCGAGTCGTTGTAGCCGCGCTCGATCTGGCGGACGAGTTCGTCCCAGCCGCGCAGCATCGCGCCGAGCGACTGCTCCCGACCCGACGACGTCGCGAGCTCGGCGAGCAGGCGCGCGAGCTCCTGCTGCTCATCCGGGCTGAGGTCGAGGCGTGCGCTCATCCGCCGGTCTGGATCCTCCAGTATTCGCTGCCGCTCTGGGGCCGGAAGTACGTCCGCAGCACGCCGTCCTGCTTGAGCACGGCGAACTCGTTGCGGGCGGCATCGTAGAAGAGCTTGTCGCCGTTGGAGCGCGTGAAGGTCTGCACCCCCTCGCGGCCGACGAGGTCGCGAGCGCCACGCAGATACTCGACCGGTGTGCGGTGGCCGAACTCCGCCGCGAGGATCGCCTCGACCTCGATGCCTCACTCGGTACCGGGACCGCCGGCTGTGACCGCCGGCGGTCCCGGTAGAGGACGTCCGGCGCTACTCGTCGTCGCGCGCGGCCTTCGCGGTGTCCGGGTTGTCGGAGAACACCCCGTCGACCCCGAGCGCGAAGAACTGCTCGTACTCGGCGATCGCGTTGCCGTACGCGTTGGGGTCCGCGCTCGAGCGCAGCTCCAGCGGGAGGAACTGGTTCTCGTTGCGGAACGTGTAGGGGACGACGTCGAGGCCCGCCGCGTGCGCGTCGGACACGAAGCTGGTCGGCGGCAGCGAGGCGCCGCTCGCGTCCCGGGGGACGATGTAGTCCTTCGACGGGCCGGCGATGTCGGCGTAGCGCGCGACCGCCCGCAGGCCGGCCGGGGTCGCCATCTCGCCGTACGTCGTCGTCCCGCCGGCGGCGAGCACGTCGCCGGGCCGCCGCGTCCGCCCGGCGTCGAAGAGCTGCACGAGCGGGACGCCGGGGAGCCGCCGGTCGAGCAGCTTCAGGTTCGAGATCTCGAACGACTGCGCCGTCACCTTGGCGCGGCGGTCGTCGATCCGGTTGGCGCGCAGCGTCCGCACGAACGGCGCCTCGAGCGGGAGCCCGATCGAGCGGAAGTACGTCGAGTGCTTGAGCTCGGGGATGATCCCGACCTTGCGGCCGAGCTCGCGCGAGAGCCGGTCGCGCAGGTCGATGACCTCCTGGAAGGTCGGGACGGCGTAGCGCCCGTCGTAGATCGTGTTGCGCTGGCGCACGGCGGGCAGCCGCTCCTTCGCCCGCAGCGTGCGCAGCTCGGCGAGCGTGAAGTCCTCGGTGAACCACTCGTCGGCGAACGTGACGCCGTCGATCACCTTGGTTCTCCGCCGGTCGGCGAACTCGGGGTGGGCGGCCACGTCGGTCGTGGTGCCGATGGCCGGCTCGTGGCGGGCGACGAGCACGCCGTCCTGCGTGGCGACGAGGTCCGGCTCGATGTAGTCCGCGCCCATGCGCGCCGCGAGCCGGTAGGAGGCGAGCGTGTGCTCCGGCCGGTAGCCCGACGCGCCGCGATGGCCGTAGATCGTCGGGCGGTCGTCCGCCCCGTGGCGGCCGTGATCGTGCGCGGCGGCGGGGGCGCCGCTCGCGGGCAGCAGGAGGAGCAGGATGGCGCCGAGCAGGAGCGCGGCGAGTCTGCGGTATGGGGTCATGGCGGCATCCAAGCGCCACCCGGCGAGCGCCGGGGTGACCAGGAGGTGACCTGGTCAGGCCTCGGACGGCACGAGCGCCGCCGCGGCGGCCTCGCGCGACCCGAACAGCGCGAAGAGGTCGGAGACCCCGGTCAGCTCGAACACGCGCCGGATCGGGCCGGGCGGGCAGACGAGCGCGAGGTCGCGCCCTTCGCGCCCGAGCAGCGCGCGGGCGCGCAAGAGCACGCTCAGCGTGCTCGAGTCGAGGAACTCGACCGCGGACAGGTCGACGACGAACGCGCCGGCAGAGTCCCGGATCTGGTCGTCGAGCGCGTCGCTGAGCGGCGGCGCAGCGGCGAGGTCCAGCTCGCCGTGGAGGCGGACGCCCGGCGCCCCGTGCAACGGCGCGTCCTCGATCGCGAACTCGGTGGGCAGGATCATGCCGCGACCGTAGGGCTCGGCGTGGCAGGACAGGCCGGAGGCCGTCGGCGCAGCGACGTCCGCATGCGGACGCGGGCCGGACGGGTACGCAGCGAAGGTGGCCGCCACCGTCAGCATCGTCGACGCCGACCCCGACCTCGGCGACCTGCTCGATCCCGACCAGCTCGAGCGCGCGCGGCGCGAGGCGCGGACCCGCGAGCTGCGGCTCTCGCCCGGCGAGTGGGACGCGGGCGCGGCGATGGAGGTCGGCACCCATCACCGCGGCTTCCTCATCGTCGACGGGCTGCTGAGCCGGACGGTCGAGGTGCTCGGGCGCCGCTGCTGCGAGCTCGTGGGGCACGGGGACGTGATGCGGCCCTGGCAGTGGGACGACGAGGGCTCGCACGTCCGTGCCGAGGTCGGCTGGATGGTGCTCGAGCCGGCGCGGATGGCGGTCCTCGACAACGCGCTCGTCGTGCGCATGGTGCCCTGGCCCCAGCTCGGGGT
>DAIOHA010000195.1:0-2441 GCA_036744955.1 Thermoleophilaceae bacterium
TCCGGCCGCGGAGGTCGCCGCGGGCTACGCCGAGGTAGTGAAGACAGCGCTCATCGCCGGCGGTCGGCTATGGGAGCGCGTGCGCGCCGGCGCTGACCCGCTCGCCGACGAGGTCATCCTCGGCTGCCTGCGCACCAAGCTCGCCGTGGTCGCCGCCGACGAGCGCGACGAGGGCCGGCGCCAGGTCCTCAACCTCGGCCACACCGTCGGTCACGCGCTGGAGGCGGCCACCGGCTACGCGCGCCTTCGCCACGGCGAGGCGGTCGCGCTCGGCCTCCTGTGTGCGCTGCGTCTTTCGGGTCGCGACGAGCTGCGGGCGGAGGTCGCGGCGCTCTTGAGCGCGGAGGGGCTGCCGGAACGCGTCGAGGGCGTCGGCGCCGACGACGTCGTCACCCTCGTCGGGCGCGACAAGAAGCGCCGTGGCGGCTCGGTCCCGTTCGTGCTCGTCGAGGCGCCGGGCCAGGCCTCGCCCGGCCACGAAGTCGACGAGGGCGCGCTCCGGACGGCGATCGCGGAGGTCGCGGGCGGGTGAGGAACCGGGTCGCCATCATGCACGGCGTCAACCTCGACACGCTCGGCCGGCGCGACCCCGAGCTCTACGGCACGCTGACCCTTCCCGAGCTCGAGGTGCGCGTCCGCCGCTTCGCGCGCGAGCTCGGCCTCGAGCCGAGCTTCTTCCAGTCGAACCACGAGGGCGAGTTCTGCGAGGAGCTCCACGACGCGCCGGACTACGCCGACGCGCTCGTCCTCAACCCGGGCGCCTGGACCCATTACTCGTGGGCGATCCGCGACGCGCTCGAGGTGTGCGCCCTGCCCGCGGTCGAGGTTCACATCTCGCCCGTCGAGGATCGCGAGGAGTGGCGCCGGCAGTCGGTCATCCGCGACCTCTGCCTGGGCGTTGTCCAGGGCAAGGGCGTCGACGGCTATCGCGAGGCGCTCGAGCTCGCGCGCGACCAACTCGCGCGGCCGGCCGCGTGAGCACCGCGGGTGGGGCCGCGGCGGACGGCTCCCACGACGCCCGGGCGGATCGCCTCGCCGAGGCGGCGGCCGGACGGGGGCTCGACGCGCTGCTCGTCACGAACCTGGCCAACGTTCGCTACCTGACGGGCTTCTCGGGCACGAACGGGCTCGCCCTCGTCGGCGGCGGGCGCCGTGCCTTTCTCACCGACTTCCGCTACCTCGACCAGGCCGAGGACGAAATAGGCCCGACCTTCGAGCGGCTGCGCGGAAAGCAGGACCTGCTCGAGGACGCGGCGCGGCTGCTCGACGGTCGCGTCGGCTTCGACGACGAGCACCTAACGGTCAAGTCGCACGCGCGGCTCGCCGAGCTCGTCGAGGAGGGAGTCGAGCTCGTGCCGGCCGGTGGGCTCGTCGAGGAGCTGCGGGCGGTCAAGGACGAGGCCGAGGTCGAGCGCATCGCGCGAGCCGCCGCGCTTGTCGACGAGGCGCTCGCCGCGCTGTCGGAGCGCGGGCTCGCCGGGCGCACTGAGCGCGAGGTCGCGCTCGCGCTCGAGAACGACCTGCGCGAGCGCGGCGCGGAGGGCGTGTCGTTCCCGATCATCGTCGCGGGCGGCGCGCACGGCGCGCTGCCGCACGCGAGCCCGCGTGACGAGCCGATCGAGCGTGACTCGCTGGTGATCGTCGACCTCGGCTGCACCGTCGAGGGCTACTGCTCCGACTGCACGCGCACCTTCGCCACCGGCGCGCTCGACACGGAGACGGCCGAGGTCTACGCGCTCGTGCTCGCCGCGCAGGAGCGTGCGCTCGACGCCGTGCGCGCCGGGGCGGGCGCGCGCGAGGTCGACGCCGTGGCGCGCGAGGCGATCGCCGACGCCGGCCACGGCGAGGAGTTCGGGCACGGCCTCGGCCACGGCGTGGGGCTCGAGATCCACGAGCGCCCGCGGCTGTCGCCGCTGGGGGAGGGGACGCTCGCCGCCGGGAACGTGGTCACGGTCGAGCCCGGCGTGTACCTGAATGGGCGCTTCGGCGTGCGGATCGAGGACCTGGTCGTGGTCCGCGAGCACGGGCCGGAGGTGCTGAGCGGCTTTCCGAAGGCGCTCGTGACGGTGGAGTAGCGCAGCCGGGCACGAGGGTGCTGCTCCGCCCGTCTCTTATGCGAACATACGTTCGCCCATGGTCGTGTGTGTGCTCGTGCCCCGCTTCGCCCTGCTCGCAGCGCTGCGCGCGGCGTCTGAGACGGGCGGAGCGGGTGCGCGCGGCGTCGCGTCCGCCGAGGCGGCGCCCGCGGCCCTCCTCTCCGAGCCAGTGGCCCTCGGTCCGCCGCCGGGCGGGGTGCAGGCGGTCGGCGACGCCTCGCCCGCCGCCGAGGCGTTCGGGGTGGGGGCGGGGATGCGAATGGGGGAGGCGCTCGCCCGCTGCCCCGAGCTGCGCCTCGTGCCCCCCGACCCCGACGCCGTGCGGGAGGAGTGGGGGAGGCTGCT
>DAIOHA010000196.1:0-2437 GCA_036744955.1 Thermoleophilaceae bacterium
CCAAGGACCGCTCGCCGCTCGGCGGCCAGGACTCCGCCACCTGAGGATTCACCCGAGCGAACCTCGGGAACCAGAACATGCTCGTGGCGAGCGCGACGAGCGTGACGGCGATCCCGACCGAGCTGCGCCGATACGCGAAGAAGGCGAAGGGGATCAGGAAGAGCGGGCGGATCCATCAGCTCAGCGGATTGTGGTGGCGCTCCCACGCCCAGCTGACGAAATCTTTGAGCGCCTCCACCGGTCTCCTCCTCGCGCCGACCGCGGCGCTCAGTGCGCCGCCCAGGCCTCGGGGTCGTCGGTCAGCGCGGCGATCGCTTCCGGCAGGCGTCCCTCCGCGAGGTCGGCGAGGGTCACCGACTCGAGCACGGAGCGCAGGCTGGCCCGCACCGCCACCCACAGGCGCTCGAGCGGCTGGGCGCTCCCTTTAAAGGTGAGCTCGCCCGGCCGCGCGCCGCGCACGCTCGCGAGCGGGCCCTCGACGGCGCGCACGACCTCCGCCACGTTGATCTCCCCCGCCGGACGCGCAAGCCAATAGCCGCCCTCGGGTCCGCGTTGGCTGCGAACGACGTCGGCCTGACGCAGGTCGAGGAGGATGTTCTCGAGGAAGCCGGCAGGGATGTCCTGGGCGGAGGCGAGCGCGTCGCGCTTGAGCGGGCCGCCGCCCGCGGCCGCGAGCTCCACGGTCGCTCGGAGCGCATAGTCCGCTTTGGCCGAGACGCGCATGCGTGCATTCTCGCCCAGGGGGCCGTCGCACGGACGGCTGAGCGCTCGTCACAGACGCTAGCGTTCGCTCTGGGCTTTTTCCACCGGCTCAGTGTACAAATGCGCTGAGCCGGAGCGGCATGGACCTCTACATCGTCCTCTTCGGTCTCGGCGTCGGTGTCCTCATCGGGATGACGGGGATCGGCGGCGGCTCGCTCATGACGCCGCTCCTCATCCTGGTCTTCGGGATCAAGCCGGTGACCGCGATCGGGACGGACCTCGCCTACGCGGCCGTGACGAAGACGGTTGGCGGGTGGAAGCATCTGCGCCAGGGCACGGTCGAGGTGCGCCTGTCTGCGTGGATGGCCCTCGGGTCGGTGCCCGCCGCGATCGGGGGCGTGGCCGCGCTCGCGGCGATCGAGCACGCCACCGGCCAGCGCTTCGACTCGCTGCTGCTCGCGGTGCTCGCGAGCGCGATCCTCTTCACCGGCGTGGTCACGCTGGCGCGCGCTCTCTTCCTCAAGGGGCTCGCAGAGCGCGAGCGCGAGGGCTTCAGACTCGAGACCAAGCACAAGGTCGCCGCCGTGGTCATCGGCGTGCTCGTCGGCTTCATGCTCGGCGTCACCTCGGCCGGGAGCGGCGCGCTCATCGCCCTGTTCCTCATCCTCGCCTTCCGGCTCGTGCCGCGACGCGTCGTGGGCACCGACGTGTTCCACGCGGCGATCCTGCTCTGGGCGGCGGCGATCGCGCACGTCGTAGCGGGCAACGTGGACTTCGCGCTCGCGGGGATGATCCTGCTCGGCTCGGTACCCGGCGTGTGGCTCGGAAGCCACTGGTCGGTGCGCATCCCGGTGGGGACGCTCCGTACGGTCCTCGGCATCGTGCTCGTGGGCGCCGGTCTGGGTCTCGCCACGAAGGCGGGGCTCGACGTACCCGGCCCGGTGCTCGCCGCCGTACCGGTGGCGATCGCGCTGGCCGCTCTCCTGCCGTGGGTGCGCGAGCGGCGGAGAGCACGCGGAGCCGCCGAGCCGGTCGGCTCCGACGGCGTGTCGCAGCCCGAGTCGATCTAGGCGGGCCGTGCGTCGCCCGCGAGGGGCGAGACGGGGTCTCCAGCCGGCGCCTCTAAGCTACCGCCGCTCATGTTCTCCAAGGTCCTGGTCGCGAACCGCGGCGAGATCGCCGTTCGCGTCATGCGCTCGCTCGAGGAGCTCGGCATCGGCACGGTCGCCGTCTACTCCGAGCCCGACCGCGACGCGCCGCACGTCCGGCGCGCCGCCGAGGCGTACCTGCTCGGAGGCGGCGCCGCGACCGAGAGCTACCTCGTCGTCGAGAAGATCATCGACGCGGCGCAGCGCGCCGGCGCCGAAGCCGTACACCCCGGCTACGGCTTCCTGGCCGAGAACTCGAGCTTCGCGCGCGCGTGCGAGGAGGCGGGGATCGTCTTCATCGGCCCACCCGCCGAGGCGATCGACTCGATGGGCTCGAAGACCCGCGCGCGCGAAATCATGCGCGAGGCCGGCGTGCCGATCGTGCCGGGCACGACCAACCCGGTCGAGACGGTCGAGGCCGCGCGCCGCATCATCGACGAGCAGATCGGCTACCCCGTCGCCGTCAAGGCCGCGGGCGGCGGCGGCGGCAAGGGCTTTCGCGTCGCCGAGTCCGAGAGCGAGCTCGAGAGCGCGTTCGAGGGCGCCGCGCGCGAGGGGGAGAAGTTCTTCTCCGACGCCACCGTCTA
>DAIOHA010000197.1:0-2434 GCA_036744955.1 Thermoleophilaceae bacterium
CGAGCCGACCGATTAGCTCTGCGCTCGGTACCGGAGGCAGGAACGAGACGATGAGCTGGCCGTCGCGGGCGCGCTCGACCTCGGCCTCGGTGGGCGCGCGCACCTTGGCGATCACGTCGGCCTCCGCCCACACCCGGTCCGCCTCCTCGACGATCTCGGCGCCGGCCTCCTCGTAGGCGGCGTCGGGGTTGAAGTCGCGCCCCGCCCCCGCCTTGACGAGCACCTCGATCCCGCGGTCGCGCAGCTTCGTCACGCCCTCGGGCACGAGCCCGACGCGGCGCTCGCCCTCGACCATCTCCTTGGGGACCCCGACCTTCATGGAGCGCGCAGAGGCTACCGCGAACGCGCGGCGTGAAACCCACCGCGGGTCTCGGGGGGCCGGGCCGCCGCGGCAGCGGCCGCCCGCGCGGTCGCGCGGGCCTCGGCGGGAACCGACTCGAGCGGCGGTCGCTCGGTGAGCGACACCGCGCGCATCTCCATCGCGTCGCCGGCGGGCAGGGCGATCCCCCCGGCCGACGTCTCCGCCGAGCCGAGGCCGAAGCGGCGCGAGGCCGCGCCGAGCACGGCGAGGGCCATCGCGCTCAGGTTGCGGAGCGGCTGGTGTCGGTTCTGGCGCGTCCCGAGGTCGACCTGCGCCATCGCCTCCAGCCCGACGCGGCGCGCCACGTCGATCATCATCGCGATCTCCACTCCGTAACCGACCGGGTAAGGAAGCGACTCGAGCAGCGGGCGCCGTGCCGCGGTCTCGCCCGCGAGCGGCTGGCCGAAGCCGGCGAGCTCGGGCATGAACAGGTTGAGCAGCGGGCGCGCGACGAGCTCGGTGACCCGGCCGCCGCCATCGGGCACCGCGACGCCGTCGAGCTTGAGCGGCCGCCGGAACGTCCCCTTGACGAACTCGAGCTCGGGGCGCTCGAGCAGCGGGCCGACGGTTCCGAGCAGAAAGCGCTCGGCGAAGTCGCGTGTGTCGGTGTCGAGATAGACGACGATCTCGCCCGAGGTCGCGGCGAGGCCGCGCCACACAGCATCGCCCTTGCCCTCGGCGGGGCCGTAGCCCGCCAGCAGCTCCGACTCCTGGACCACCGCGGCGCTGCGCGCGCGCGAGAGGGCGGCGGTCCCGTCGGCGGACGCGGCATCGACTACGACGAGCTCGTCGATTAGCCCAGCCCGCTCGAGCGGCGCGAGCGCGTCGAGCACCGCGCCGAGTGTCTCGGCCACCTCGCGCGCCGGCAACACGACCGACACCGTCTCGCGCTTGAGCTCGAGCAGACGCTCGACGGTGTACGGAGCGGCCGGCAGGCTGTTGCGCTCGCGCCAGCGGGCGAGCTCCACCTCGCGTGCGCCGAGGCCGGCGCCGGCGGGTGCGTCGGGGAGGGAGGCGGTCACGAGCTGGGAGGGCTGAGGACGACCCCGCGCGCGGGCGCGTGCGTGCGCTGCCGAAGGGGCTGAGAGTCTAACCGCGGCCCGGGTGCGCGCCAGGGCAGCGCCCCGAGTCTCCGGGCATGAGCATGGCCTCGGGCGCAGCCGGGTACATTCCCGTGAGCGACCGCACGGGAGGGGAGAGCGATATGGCCGAGGACCAGACGTCCGAGGAAGAGCGCCAGGACTCCGAGGAGCAGGGATCCGAGGAGGAGGAGTCGAGCGAGGAGACCCAGGCTTCGGCCGAGGAGTCCGAGGATTCGGCGGACGAGGGCTCGGAGGAGGAGTCCGAGGACGAGGAGGATCCCACCGACGAGCGCGGCGAGTCCGGCGGCAAGATCGGCGACGTCGAGATCGACGAGGTCGACCCGGACGAGCCGACGCAGGACGACAACGTCGCGGCCGCTCAGATGCGCAAGCTCGAGAAGGAGGGGCCGCCTCAGAAGCTCGAAGACTGGCCGACCGGCAAAGCGATGTACCTGACCTTCGGCGGCTCGGAGGGCGGCGAGGGCTACGAGGAGGGCTCACCCCAGCAGATGGGCCCCTCGTCGCTGCGCCACTATCAAGACGGCTCGGTCGAGGTCCAGGGCGAGATGGTCGACAACCCCGAGGACTACAAGGGCGATGAAACCGTCTTCGAGGAGTCCGAGCGCATCGGCATGGACAAGGGCGCGAAGAGCGAGGAGGACGAAGACTCCGAGGGCGGGTCCTCCGACGACGGGGCGAGCGCCGAGGGCGAGGACTCGACGAGTGGCGAGGGCGACTCCTCGGACTCGGACGAGGGCGCAGATCAGGAGGAGGCCGAGAAGGCCGAGGCGAGCTAGGTCTCGCTGGCGAGCGGCTGGGCCATCGCGGGCGTCTCGGGCGCCTCGCGGTAGGGCTGCTCGTCCTTCACGTCCTCCTCGTGGTAGACCGACTCGGCATTGACGGCCCAGATGTCGTGCGCCGTGCCGTCGAGGAGGTTCTCGACCGCGCGCATGGCGGTCAGCATCGAGTGGTCGGAGTTGTTGTAGCGGTG
>DAIOHA010000198.1:0-2415 GCA_036744955.1 Thermoleophilaceae bacterium
TCTCGCTGTACGAGCGTACCCGTGCCGAAGGCTTCGGCGCGGAGGTCAAGCGGCGCATCATGCTCGGCACCTACGCGCTCTCCTCGGGCTACTACGAGGCCTACTACGGCCGCGCCCAGCGGGTGCGCACGAAGATCGCCGAGGACTTCCGCGCCGCCTTCGAGGCGGTCGACCTCGTCGTGACCCCGACCTCGCCGAGCGTCGCCTTCCGGCTCGGGGAGCGTACCGGGGACCCGATGGCGATGTACATGTCGGACTACTGCACCGTCCCCATGTCGCTGGCCGGGCTGCCGGCGATCTCGATCCCCGCGGGCCTCGCCGACGGGCTGCCGGTGGGCTTCCAGATCACCGGCCCGACCTTCTCGGAGAACCGGCTCCTCGCCGCCGCGCACGCGCTCGAGCGAGCCGTCGGCTTCGACCTCTCGCCGGCTCGGCGCGACCCGGAGGCTGCCGCGCGATGACCACGGTGACCGTCGCCGAGCGTCGCTACGAGCCGGTCATCGGGCTCGAGATCCACGTGCAGCTCGCGACGCGCACGAAGATGTTCTGCGGCTGCGCGCTCTCGTTCGGCGAGGAGCCCAACACGCGCACGTGCCCCGTGTGCCTCGGGCATCCCGGAACGCTCCCGGTGCCGAACGCGGAGGCGATCCACTATGCGCTCATGATCGGCCTCGCGCTCGAGTGCCGGCTCGCGCCGCGGTCGATCTTCCACCGCAAGAACTACTTCTATCCCGACCTGCCCAAGGGCTACCAGATCTCCCAGTACGACATCCCGCTGGGGAGCCACGGACGGCTCGGCGACGTGCGCGTGCACCGCGTCCACCTCGAGGAGGACGCGGCTAAGCTCGTTCACGCCGGGCACTCCGGCCGCATCGACGGAGCCGAGGCCTCGGAGGTCGACTTCAACCGCGGTGGCACGCCGCTCGTCGAGATCGTCACCGAGCCGGACCTGACCTCGCCCGAGCAGGCGGGCGAGTGGCTGCGCCTGCTGCGAGCGACGCTGCGTCGGCTCGGGGTGTCCGACGTGAGCATGGAGGAGGGCTCGCTGCGCTGCGACGCCAACGTCTCGATTCGTCCGGCGGGGATCGCCGACCTCGGGACGAAGACCGAGCTCAAGAACATGAACTCGTTCCGGTTCCTCGAGCGCGGGATCGCGGCCGAGATCGCACGCCAGGAGGAGATCCTCCACGCGGACGGCGAGGTCGTCCAGGAGACCCTCCACTACGACCCGACCACCGGCGCGCTCACGCCGCTGCGCTCGAAGGAGGAGGCGCACGACTACCGCTACTTCCCCGAGCCCGACCTCGTCCCGCTCGCGCCGACCGAGGAGATGGTCGAGCGTGCGCGCGCGGCCCTGCCCGAGCTGCCGGCCGCCCGCGCCGAGCGGCTGAGGCTGGAGCTGGAGCTGCCGGCCGAGACAGCGCGCCTGCTCGCGTTTCGGTCCGAGCTCGGCGACTTCTTCGAGGCGGCGCTGGCGGCGGGGCGCCCGGGCGCCAACGGCGCCGCGCCCGGCGCCGACAGCCTCGGACCGATCGACCCGCGCACGCTCGCGAGCTGGGTGACCGGCGAGCTCGTCGCGCGCATCGGCGAGGGTGACCCCACCGAGTCGCGGGTCGCGCCCGAGGCGCTCGCCGAACTCGTCTCGATGGTCTCCGCGCGCTCGATCTCCGCGTCGGCCGCCAAGGAGGTGCTCGACGTGATGGTCACCGACGGGGGACGCCCCGCGACCATCGTCGAGGAGCGCTCCCTCGGCCTCGCCGATACCGATGAGCTCACGGCGATCGTCGACCGGGCGATCGAGGCCAACGCCGACGCGGTCGAGAAGATCCGAGCCGGCAAGGACAAGGCGGTGGGGGCGATCGTCGGCTCGGTCATGCGCGAGACCAAGGGACGCGCCGACGGGGGAGAGGTGGGGCGGATGGTGCGGGAGCGGCTCGGGCTCGGCTGAGGCTCGGCCGTGCCGACCTCTCGAAGCCCGCGGCGCGTGGATGCGCTCGACGCGCGCGCCACGCACGCGCTCGATGGCGCCGGTGCACGTGCGCCGGCGACAGCGCCTCGCGCTCGCGGCCGCCTCGCCGGCGCCGCCGGCCTCGTGGGGCTGGGGCCCTGCTCTTGCTTCACGGCAACGACTCCGCGGCCGAGCCCCCTCGTGCCGTCTCATTCCAGCCCTGCGCCTGGCGCGGCCCCGCGGGCGCCCGACCCGCTCGCGCCGCGCGCGATCCGGTCGACCGGTCGCCTAGCCACCGTGCGGGATCCGGCCCGGCGTCGACCGGCTCGCCGGCGACGCTCTACGCCGTCGAGGTCGCAGCAGGGCGTCGACGTCGACCGAGGCCTTCGGCAGTGAGGTCGAGCGGACCCTCGGCGACCGGCGCGGCTGGAACTCAGGCGCCCGCCCCCCTGCGACGAACCGGGGGC
>DAIOHA010000199.1:0-2389 GCA_036744955.1 Thermoleophilaceae bacterium
CGGCGGCGGGATCGATCCCCAGCACCCCGAGGTGGCGCTTGACCGACTCCCACGCTCCGCGCGCGGTGATCCCGAGCGCCTTGTGGTCGTAGCCGGTCGAGCCGCCGGAGGCGAAGGCGTCGCCGAGCCAGAAGCCGCGCTCCTCGCTCACCCGGTTCGCGGTGTCGGAGAACGTCGCGGTGCCCTTGTCGGCGGCGACGACGAGGTAGGTGTCGTCGTCGTCGAGCACCCGCACGCGCTCCGGGTGGACGACCCGCTGCTCGACGAGGTTGTCGGTCAGGTCGAGCAGGCCGCCGATGTAGCGCACGTACTGGCGCTCGACCTCGGCCGCCAGCTCGGCGCGCCCGGCGGGCGGGTGCTTGAGGTAGAAGCCGCCCTTGGCGCCCGCGGGCACGATGACCGCGTTCTTCGTGAGCTGGGCGCGCATGAGCCCGAAGACCTCGGTCCGGTAGTCCTGGCGGTCCGACCACCGGATCCCGCCGCGCGCCACCTTGCCGCCGCGCAGGTGGATCCCCTCCATGGCCGGCGAGTAGACGTAGATCTCGAACCGCGGCGGCGGCTGCGGGATGGCCGGCACGTCCGCGGAGCGCAGCTTGAACGCGGTCACCTCGCGGTCGGGGTCGAACGCGTTCGTGCGCAGCGTCGCCTCGATGAGGCCGAGCTGGTTGCGCAGGATCCGGTCATGGTCGAGCGAGGCGACGTCGTCGAGCGCGGCGAGGATCTCCTCCCGCAGCGCCAGCTCGGCCGCCTCGTCGCGCGCGTGCGCGGGGTCGAAGCGCAGCTCGAAGTAGCGGACGAGCTTGCCGGTGACCTCCGGGTTCGCGGCCAGGACGTCGTTCTGGTAGGGCTGCGTGAAGCGCGAGCCGATCCGCTGGCGGTACATCCGGTACGCGCGCAGGATCGCCACCTGGCGCCAGGTCAGTCCCGCCACGAGCACCAGCCGGTTGAGCGTGTCCGACTCCGTGTCGCCGCGCCGCACCGCGGCGATCGTCTCCGTCACCCGCTCGCCCGCGTCCTCGAGATCGAGCGGCCGGTCGCCCGGGCCGAGGACGCCGAAGTCCTGGACCCACGTCTCGCCGTCGCCGCCCAGCAGCCGCGTCGGGACCTCCTCCACGACGCGCAGCCCGAGGTCCTCGAGCGTCGGCATGGCGTCGCCGAGCTCGACCTTGCCGCCCGTCTTGTAGAGCGCGACGCGCGACAGGCGACCGTCGTTCTGCAGGCCGACCACGAAGGGCAGGCCCTCCCGCTCGAGCCGCTCGAAGGAGGCGACGTCGGCGACGGCGGAGGCCGGCGCGGACGAGGCGCGGTAGTAGCCGGGGAAGCGCGGGCCCCAGCGCGCGGCGAGCTCGCGCCCCCGGATGGGGCCGAAGCGGTCGACGAGGCACTCGCGCAGCCCGTCGTCCCACGTGCGGGTGAGCCCGACGAGCTCCTGCTCGAGGTCGCGCAGCGACACCTCGGGGACGCCGTCGGGCGCGTGCGCGGTGACGTGGACGCGGACGCGGTCGCCCTCCCCCAGCACGGTCTGCGTGTGCACCGCGTCCGTGCCGAAGCGCTCGCGCAGGAGCCGGGTGAACGCGTCGAGCAGGTCGGCGTCGTAGCGCGCGGCGGGCAGCGCCGCGATGAGCGAGACGCTGCGGCCGTCGTCGGCGCGGCGCCCGAGCAGCCGCACCTGGTCGCCCTCGAGCGACAGCAGCTCGACGATCGCGCGCCGCAGATCGTTCGTGCGGGCGGCGAACAGCTCGTCCTTCGGGATCGAGTCGAACAGCGCGACGGCGGCCTTGTAGTCGTGCGACCCCTCGATCAGGTCCTCGTGGCGGAGGATCTGGCGCAGCTTGCGGTTGAGCAGCGGCGTCTGGGAGGCGGGCTCGGCGTAGGCCTTGGAGGTGAACAGGCCGAGCAGCCGCGCCTCGCCGGTCACGCGGCCGTCGTGGCCGACCTTGCGGACGCCGACGTAGTCCATCCGCACCCGCCGGTGGATCGGCGAGAGCCGGTTCGTCTTCGAGACGATCAGCAGGTCGCCCTCCAGCGCGCGCTCGCGGACGCCGGCGGGCAGGTCGGCCAGCGGGCGCGGGCGGGCGAAGGCCGACGACGCCTCGTCGGCGAGGATCCCGAGCCCCGAGCCCGGCACGACGCCCAGCGCGTCGTCCGCGATCCGGTACTCGCGGTAGCCGAGGAAGATGAAGTGGTCATGCAGGAGCCACTCGAGGAAGGCGACGGTCTCGTCGACCTCGTCGTCGGCGTAGCGGGCCGCGCCGGCGCCGGCGAGCTGGACCATGCGCCGGCCGCGGTCGGCCATCGCCGGGAAGTCGAGCACCGCGCGGCGCACGTCGCCGAGCACGGCGCGGACCCGGTCGGCGAGCGCCTCCAGCGCCTCGTCGTCGAGCCGGCG
>DAIOHA010000200.1:0-2349 GCA_036744955.1 Thermoleophilaceae bacterium
GCCGGCGACCTTGCGCCCGTCGACCCACACGTCGTTCGGCCACTTGATCGCGCAGCTCGCGCTGGCGAAGCGCTCGCAGGCCTCGCACACCGCCACGGCCGCCACGAGCGGGAGCAGCGCAGTTCGCTCGCCCGAGCGGCGCAACACGAGCGAGGCGAGCACCGACGATCCGGCCGGCGAGACCCAGGCGCGTCCGGCGCGACCGCGGCCGGCGGTCTGAGCGCCCGCGGTCACGAGGGTGCCGTGCGGGGCACCGGCGAGCGCCAGCGCTCGCGCCCGCTCGTTGGTCGAGTCGACCTCGCGCAGGTGCAGGCGCGGGCGGCCGAGACGGGTCAGCGCGGCGACAGGCGCACCTCGTCGTCGAGGTCGACCCCCAGCGCGGCGGCCGCGCTGCCGCGGTTGAGGGCGAGCGCGAGCAGGCGATGGGCGTCCTCGTACACGAGTAGCTCGCCTGTCGCGACGTCGGCGAACGTGCCGACGAAGCGGGCAACCGAGCGCTCTCCGGCGGCCTCGACCGCGACCTCGGAGCCGAGCGTCAGCTCCGTCCCGGCGAGCTCGCCGTGGTCGGCGTTGAGGGCGACGTTGCCGTACGCGTCGACGCGCAGCACGTGAGCGACGAGCGCGTCGCCCTCGCGCCGCGCGCGCGGCAGATCCAGATGCGTGAGCTCCTCGGGGTCGAGCGGCTCGCCGGCCTCGGCCAGCGGCTCGCCGGCGGCGAGGCTCCCGGTCACCGGCGCGAACACGTCCCGGCCGTGAAAGGTCGCCGACACCGGCTCGAGCCGGTGGTGCGAGCGCGACACGTCGACGGCCTCCTCGACGCCGCCCGCCGCCTCCCAGGCGAGGCTCAGCAGGCCTGTGTCCGGCCCGACGAGTAGGCGCCCGTCGGCGCAGCGGAGGGCGACCGCGCGGCGCTCCGTCCCCACCTCGGGGTCGACCACTGCCATGTGGACCCCGACCGGGAGGTAAGGGAGCGCGTGGAGGAGGGTGACCGCGCCCGACCGGGTCGAGTGGCGCGGCACGCCGTGGGTCAGGTCGACGATCACGGCGTCGGGACAGGCGCCGCGGATGACCGCGTGGCACACCCCGACGAACTCGTCGCGCAGGCCGTAGTCGGTGAGCAGCGTGACGATCACGGCGAGTTGGGTGGGACCGCGGGGCCCTCGCCTCTGGCCGCAGCGGCTGCCGACGGCGCGGCCGCGCCGGTCCGAGCGTCCGCGCCAGCGCACACGTCAGCGACGAGCGCTTCGACCAGTCCGTCTACGTCGTGGCGCTGGGCCTCGACGGCTACGTCGAGACCGCGAGCGTGCGCGGTCGCGCTCGTCACCGGTCCGATGCTCGCGATCCGCGCGCCCGCGGGGAACGGCGCCGCGGCGGCCTCGAGCGCGGCCAACATTGAAGTGACGGTTGAGCTCGCGGTGAAGGTCACGTAGTCCGCGCGCTCGAGGCCCTCGAGCGCCGCGGGAGAGAGCCGCTCGGGCAACGTGTCGTAGAGCGGCACGACGTCGACACGCGCGCCCCGCTCGCGGAGCGCGTCGGGCAGGACGTCGCGCGCCTCGGCCGCACGGGGCACGAGCACCCTTCGTCCTTCCACCGGCACGTCGGCCAGCGCCTCGACGAGCGCCTCGGCGATCGAGCGCTCGGGGACCACGTCGGCGCGCACGCCGCGCGCCGCAAGCGCCCGAGCAGTGCCCGGGCCGATCGCGGCCACCCCGGCGCCCGCGAGCGAGCGCGCGTCACGGCCTGTAGCCGCGAGGCCGTCGAGCAGCAGCTCCGCGCCGTTCGGGCTAGTGAGGCAGACGAGCGCGTACTCGTCGATGGCGGCGAGGGCGTCCGCGAAATCACCCTCGCCCGGCGGGCGCGGGGCGACCCGGATGGCGGGCGCCTCGACGACCTCGGCTCCGAGCTCGCGCAGGCGCGCGGCGAGCTCGCTCGCCTGCGCTCGCGCGCGCGTGACCGCGACGACCCGCCCGAACAGGGGACGCCTCTCGAACCAAGCGAGCTCCTCGCGCAGGCGCGCGACCGCGCCGATGACCGTTATCGCCGGCGGGCGAAGCTCGGCTTCGCGCACGCGCTTACCTATCTCCGCGAGCGGCGCCGTCACCGACCGCTGGCCCGGCAGTGAGCCGCGCTCGATCACGGCCGTCGGCTCGTCCGGGGAGCGGCCCGCGCTCACGAGCCGCTCGGCAGAACCCTCAAGCCGTCCCACGCCCATGTAGAGGACGAGCGTGCCGGGAAAGGCGGCCAGCGCCTCCCAGTCGAGCGCGCTCTCGGGCTTGGCGGGGTCCTCGTGCCCGGTCACGAAGGCGACCGCCGAGGCGTCGTCGCGATGGGTGACCGGCACGCCGGCGT
>DAIOHA010000201.1:0-2340 GCA_036744955.1 Thermoleophilaceae bacterium
GCGCCTCGACGCCCTCCAAGGTGCTGTACCAGTCGCCGGCCATGATGAAGAGCAGGGCTATCGCTGCGAGGAAGGCGACGACGTTCCCGAGTCGCAATCGGAAGACGTCGAAGTCGCGCGAGCCTGGTCGGTCGGCGTCGCGGCCGGACGCCTCGGCGCTCGCCTCCTCCGGCCCCCGCCGGATCGGCTCGTCGGTGTGCCGAGGTTCGCTCACGTCGCCTCTCCCGGGTCCGGCGAGGTGTGCGAGGGAGCGGTGGCCGAGGCCCGCGAGCTCGACGACAACGTAAGCATGGGTGGCTCGGGGCTGCTCCCGCCGTCGCCACCGCCCGTAACCGGGACGCGCTCGTCGCGAATCGCCGCGAGCGCCGAGGCCAGCAGCCCAAGGGCGGCGCACGCGCCGAGCCAGGCACCCACGAGGCGCGTCCCGGCTGCCCCGCCCTCGCCCACCGACTCGGGTGCGAGCAGGAGCGCGAGTCCGGCGAGCACCGCCGCCACGCCGGCGACGACCACCTCCAACGAGGTGACCGCAAGCGGGAGCGCCGGAGTGCGCTGAGCAACGGTCAGCGCGAGCGCGAGCAGGCCCACGAGCGCGGCGAGCGCGAGCACCACGTCGGCCCCCCCGAGCGCCTCCCACCCCGTCGCCGTCAGGTCGGGGCCGCAAGCGCCGTCGGCGCCCGCCGCTCCACGGCCGCAGGCATACCACGGGAGAAAGGTGGCGACGAGGAGCGCGACCGCGAAGGCGCCGATGAGCCACTCGCCGATGCGCGCGCGCCGGAGGTCCACGGGTCGGAGGCTACCGCCGCAGCCGCGGTCGGCGGCGCGGTCCGCCGGCACGTGCCGGCCGCCCCGCGCACCTCCGCTTAGGGGCGAGCCTCTACCCGCGCTCGAGCGCGCGGCGCGCGGCGCGCACGGTGTTGTCGAGCAACATCGCGATCGTCATCGGGCCCACGCCCCCGGGCACGGGCGTTATCGCCCCGGCGACCTCGCGCACGGCGTCGAAGTCGACGTCGCCAACGAGCCCCGCCTCGGTGCGGTTGGTGCCGACATCGATGACCGTCGCTCCCTCGGCGACCATGTCGGCGGTCACGAGGCCCGGGACGCCCGCGGCGGCGACGAGGACTTTGGCCGCGCGGCAGACCGCGGCGAGGCCGCGCGTGCGCGAGTGGCAATGCGTAACCGTCGCGTCGGCGGCGAGCAGGAGGCTCGCCATCGGCCGACCGACGAGGGTCGAACGGCCGACCACGACCGCCCGCGTGCCCGCGAGCTCGACGCCGGCCGAGCGCAGCAGCTCCATCACCCCGGCTGGCGTGCACGGCGCGACCGCGTCGGGCGCGCCCTGGGCGAGCAGGCCGGCGTTCACGGGGTGAAGCCCGTCCACGTCCTTCTCGGGGGCGATAAGGCGCGTCATTTCGTCAGCCTCGAGCGTCCCGGGCAGGGGGAGCTGAAGCAGGATGCCGTGGATCGAGGGCCCCGCGTTCAGATCCGCGAGCGTGCGAGCGAGCGTCGGCGCCGAGGTGTCTCCCGGGAGCGGGTGGTGGAACGAGCGAATGCCGGCCTCGGCGCACGCCTCGCGCTTGCGCCGCACGTAAAGCTCGGAGGCCGGGTCGTCGCCGACGAGGACCGTGGCGAGGCCCGGCTCGACGCCGTGGCGGGCCCGCAGCTCGTCGACCTCCGCGCGGACGCGCTCGCGCACGCCCGTGGCGACCGCCCGTCCGTCGATGACCAGCGCCTCGCCGGGTGAGGACGACGTGCCTCGAACGGCCGCGCCCCCGCCGCTCACCGGCGCTTGAGCGGCGCGTAGTCGGCCATCAGCTTGCGCTCGGAGCCGTCGCTCGAGAAGCGGACGATCACGACGCCGGAGCGCGGGTCGGCGCCGGTGACCACGCCGTCGCCGAAGCTCGCGTGCACGACGTCGTCGCCGAGCGAGAAGGAGGCCTCCGACGCGGGCGCCGGGCGCGCCGCGTAACCGGCCGCTCCGGAGCCGCGGCTCGACCACCTCGTCGCGGCCGCGGCGGTGCCGGGCGCGACCTCCTCCTTGGCGCGGTCGGTCAGCTCAGGCGGCACCTCGGCGAGGAAGCGGCTCGGCACGTTCCACTCGCGCCCGCCGTAGAGCGCCCGCGTGCGCGCATAGGTCAGCCAGAGCTCGCGCCGAGCCCGCGTGACGCCGACGTAGCAGAGCCGGCGCTCCTCCTCGAGGTCGCCCGACTCGATCGCGCGCATGTGCGGGAAGACGCCGTCCTCGAGGCCGATGATGAACACGATCCCGAACTCGAGCCCCTTGGCGTTGTGAAGCGTCATCAGCGTGACGATCCCCTCGTCGTCGCGCAGGTTGTCCTGCTC
>DAIOHA010000202.1:0-2324 GCA_036744955.1 Thermoleophilaceae bacterium
GCTCAAGGTCGCGCCGAAGACAGTCAACCAGAAGCGTTACGTCGACGCGATCCGCGATCACACCGTCACCGTGGGCATCGGACCCGCGGGCACGGGCAAGTCCTTCCTCGCGGTGGCGATGGCGGTAGCCGCGCTCTCGCGGCGCGAGGTCAATCGCATCGTCCTCACGCGGCCTGCCGTCGAGGCAGGGGAGCGGCTCGGCTTCCTGCCCGGCGACCTCATGGCCAAGGTCGACCCTTACCTGCGCCCGCTCTTCGACGCGCTTTACGACATGCTCGAGCCCGACAAGGTCAACGGCTACCTGGAGCGCGGCCAGATCGAGGTGGCGCCGCTCGCCTATATGCGCGGGCGCACGCTCAACGACGCGTTCATCATCCTCGACGAGGCGCAGAACACGAGCCCCGAGCAGATGAAGATGTTCCTCACCCGGCTCGGCTTCGGCTCGAAGATGGTGGTGACCGGGGACGTGACGCAGGTCGACCTGCCGCGCGATCAGCGCTCGGGGCTGATCGTCGTCGGCGAGATCCTCGAGACCGTCGACGGCATCGAGTTCATTCGCTTCGGGGGCGAGGACGTCGTGCGTCACAAGCTCGTGCAGCGCATCGTCGAGGCCTACGACCGCTACGCCGAGCGCGCGGCGCCCGAGCTGCGGTCGACCCGTCGCGGTGCCTGAACCGCCGGGCGCGGCGACGCCCGGCGCGGTCGAGGTCGAGGTCGCCCTCGACGGCGCGCGGCCGCCGCTCGCTCCCGCCGCGTGCGAGCGCGCCGCGCGCGCGGCGCTCGCTGCCGCCGGCGTCGAGGACGGCCATCTCGCGGTCGCCTTCGTCGACGTGAGTCGCATGCGGGCGCTGAACGCGCGTCACCGCGGAGTCGATCGTTCCACCGACGTCCTCTCCTTCCCGATTGACGGGCCCGGACCGGCCCCGGGCCCGCGCGAGCTCGGCGACGTCGTCATCTGCCCCGAGCACACGGCCGACCTCGAGCAGGCGGTCGTCCACGGCGTCCTTCACCTCTGCGGCCACGACCACGAGCGCGACGAGGGAGAGATGCTCACGCTCCAAGCCCAGGTCCTCAACGAGCTCCGCGGATGACCGCCGGCGCGCGCGGCGCCCCTCGGGCGGGTGGCGACGAGGACCCGCCCCCGAAAGGGGGTGGGCCCACAGCCGACAGGACCCGCCCGCCGGGGGACCCAGGCATCGACGCCGGCGCTCAGCCGCGAACGCGAGCCGGCTTCGTCGCGCTCGCCGGCCGTCCCAACGTCGGCAAGTCCACCCTCCTCAACCACGTCGTCGGCACCAAGGTGGCGATCGTCTCGCCCAAGCCGCAGACCACGCGCCGCGCGATCCGCGGCATCGCCACCGGCCCCAGTTGGCAGCTCGTGCTCGTCGACCTGCCCGGCTCGCAGCGCCCGCGCGACGCGCTCACGCAGCGCATGCAGCGGCGGACGGAACGCGAGCTGCGCGAGTCGGACGCGGCGCTGCTCGTGCTGAACGGAGAGCAGGCCGTCGGTCCGGGCGACCGCTTCATCGCCGCCGCCGTCACGGCTGCGGAGGTGCCGTGCGTCGTGGCGGTCAACAAGGTCGACGCGCTCGACCGCCCACGCACGGCCGCCGCGCTCAGCGCCGCCGTCGAGCTTGAGCTGCCGCCCGAGGCGGAGATCTACCCGATCTCGGCGCGCACGGGCGCGGGCATCGCCGCGCTGCTCGAGGGGCTCGTCGCCGTCCTCCCCGAGGGGCCGTTGCTCTACCCGCCGGACGAGACCGACGACCTCTCCGACGAGGTGCGCCTCGCCGAGCTCGTGCGCGAGCAGGTGCTCGCCCGCACGCGACAGGAGCTCCCGCACGCCGTCGAGGTCGAGGTCGACGAGATCGAGGAGCGCCCCGGCGGCGCGCTTGTGGTGGCCGCGCGCGTATGGGTCGAAACCGAGTCGCAGAAGGGCATCGTCGTTGGCGCCGGCGGGCGCACGATCCGGGCGGTCGGGACGGCGGCGCGCGCCGAGATCGAGGCGCACTCGGGGCGGCGGGTGCACCTCGACCTGACCGTGCGCACTCGCCGCCGCTGGCGCGGCGACGAGGCGATGCTCGACCGCCTCGGGATCGGCTGAGCAGCCATGGCCCGCGAGCCGGAACGCTGCGGTCAGCGATGGTCTCCGCCCCGCGGGCGCGCCCATAGAATCGAGGGGGTGGAAGAGCAGGTCAACTTCGACGAGCGCGGGCTAGTCCCGTGCGTGGTGCAGGACGCCTCGACCGGCGAAGTGCTCACGCTCGCGTACATGAACGCCGAGGCGCTCGAGCGCACACGGGCGACGGGCGAGGTCCATCTGT
>DAIOHA010000203.1:0-1397 GCA_036744955.1 Thermoleophilaceae bacterium
GCACTGCTTCCCCTCCTCACCTGAGGGACGCGGTCAGTTCCTTTCCGCGTTCGCGCGACAAAACCGCGATGCTCCGACAACAACCTCCGGCTGGAGCCGACCGGGCGAAGCGAGGCGAGACCGGTGCAGGCGCGCCGCTGACGGGCAGATCGCCGTTCCCGCCGACCTCTTCGAGCAGCTCGCGCAGCTCGCCGACTCTCTGCTGGCCCAAGCCTCCGCGCTCCGCGGCGCGTCCGAGAGCCTCGAGCGCGCGCTCCGGGAGGGAATGCCCGGGCCCGCGAGCGCCGGCGACGAGTAAGGCACATCGGCTCGCGCGAGCGCTGCCCCGGTCGCGCCGGCGTCGGACCTCGACGGACGGGTCCCCGACCGGCGAAACGCGGGCGGCGCGGAGGAGCGCTCAGACGACGCGAGCGCCCTCCTGCTCGCGCTCGACATGGCGCTCACCGGAACGCCGCGCGCGCGAGCGCGCAATACCTCCGCGAGACCTTCGGCGTCCAGCGCGACGACATCTTCGACGACGCCTATGTGGCGAGCGAGCTGCGCGAGGCGCTCCAGGGCCTGGGCCGCTAGCCGGCGAGATCAGCCCACGCGACCGTCGAGTTCGGAGGTGAGCCGCGCGAAGAGCTCGCGGTGGTGCGCCACGTTCAGGGATCGATCGGTGCGCACCTCGACGAGGCCGGGCGAAGCGGCGGCGGCACGCACCTCCCGAGGGGTTTCCGCGAGGGCGTGAGGCAGGCCGAGCGCCCTCGCCAACGCGGCGAGGTCCGCTCCCGACGGCGTGGCGACGAGCTCTTCGTAGGCGCCGGGCTCAGCGTGTTCGGCTACCGGGAGGAAGTCGAATATCCCGCCGCCGCCGTTGTTCGCGCACACGATCGTCAGCTCGAGGCCGACCCGCCGGGCCGCGAGCAGCGCGCCGAGGTCGTGGAGCAGCGCGAGCTCACCGGTGAGGAGGTACGCGTGGCCTCCGCTCGCGGCCGCGGCACCGAGGGCTGAGGAGACGATTCCGTCGATCCCGTTCGCCCCGCGGTTCGCGAGGAGCTCGAGCGGCGTCGCGAGGGAGGGGAAGAAGGTCTCGACGTCTCGGATCGGCATCGAGGAGCTGACCCACACGACCGCACCCGGGGGGAGCATCTCCGCCAGGGCCGTGTAGGCCCTGGGCTCGAAGGGGTCGGGCACCGCGGCGAGCGCCGGCGCGACCGCGGCGTCGGCTTCGAGCCACGACTCGACCCATACGCGGTCGTCGTGGTCGGGCGACCCGATCTCTTCGGCGAGGGCGGCGCAGGCGAGCGCGGCGTCGGCGACGAGCACGTCGTCAGCCGCGCGGGTCGGCTCGTGCCAGGCTGCGTGTGGGTCGAGTACCACCTGGCGGGTCTTCGCCAGCCATGACCGCAACGGCT
>DAIOHA010000203.1:1407-2319 GCA_036744955.1 Thermoleophilaceae bacterium
CTTCGAGGTCGGCGTGTCGCCCACGCGCACGACGAGCTCGGGACGATGGGCGGAAGCCCAGCGGGGTGCCCGCAGCAGGGCGTCGTAGTGGGCGATGACGTGGGAGCGGTCGTGGGCGCCGCAGCGCGCGCCCGAGGTCGGCTCGGCGAGCAGCGGCCATCCGGCGGCGCGCGCGAGTGCCGCCGCGGGCATCGCGACGGGCCCCGCGTTCGGTCCGCACACGAGCGCGCCGCGCGGTGCCTCGCGCACGAGGCTCACCGTGCGGTCGAGCGCCTCGCCGGCGAGCACCGACGGCGCCTCCTCCACGGCCACCCACGGCCGGCCGTCGGCACGGCCCTGCCACGGCTCGGGGTCGAGGTCCTCGACCACGGGCGCGAGCGGCTCGCGCAAGGGGAAGTTGAGGTGTACGGGGCCGGGCCGCCCGCCGCCCGCCGTCGCCCACGCGCGGCAGGCGAGCGCCCGGTGGTGGACGCCGCTCTCGCGACCGGGCTCGTGGTTCCCCACCTCGACGAACCACTTCGCCGCCGACCCGTAGAGCTCTATCTGGTCGATCGACTGGCCCGCCCCGACCTCGCGGAGCTCGGGCGGCCGGTCCGCGGTCAGCACGATCAGGCCGACGCGCGCTTCGCGCGCCTCGACGACCGCCGGCAGGAAGTTGGCCGCCGCCGTCCCCGAGGTGCACGTGAGGGCGACCGGCCGGCCGCTCGCCTTGGCGATCCCGAGCGCCATGAACGCCGCCGAGCGCTCGTCGAGGACCGACCAGGTGCGGATTCGCGACTCGCGCGCGAGGCTGAGCAGGAGTGGCGCGTTGCGGGAGCCGGGCGAGGCGACCGCGTGCTCGACCCCGCATCGGGCGAGCTCGTCGACGAAGGCCTCGATCGGCGCGTAGGTGCGGTTCGTCGGCCTCAAGCG
>DAIOHA010000204.1:0-2289 GCA_036744955.1 Thermoleophilaceae bacterium
CCCGCCGCCGTGCGGCGTCGTCGGTCGCCGTAAGCGCTGAGCCTCACCCACGCGGGACGCTCGCCGAGCCCCAGGTCCGGGCGATGTTCGACCGCATCGCGGGCGTATACGACGCGATGAACTCGGTCATGACGGCCGGCCTGCACCACCGCTGGCGCGAGCGTGCAGCCGACCTCGCTGGGCTCGCGCAGGGGGCGAGGGCGCTCGACGTGGCGACGGGGACCGGCGACCTGGCGCTCGCGCTCGCGCGCCGGGTGGGAGCGGACGGGGAGGTCGTGGCGTGCGACTTCTCGGAGCCGATGCTCGAGGTCGGTCGGCGCAAGGCGGTCGCCGCTGCGGCGCCGGTCCGCTTCGAGGCGGCGAACGCGCTCGAGCTCCCGTACGCCGACGACACCTTCGACGCGGCGGCCGTCGGTTTCGGAGCACGCAACTTCGCCGACCTCGAGCGCGGCCTCGGCGAGATGACGCGCGTGGTGAGGCCGGGCGGGCGAGTCGTCGTGCTCGAGATCACCCAGCCACAGCGCCCTCCGCTCGCATGGTTCTTCCGGCTGTGGTTCGATCGTCTGGTGCCGCTGCTCGGACGACTCGCCGGCGACCCCGACGCGTACTCGTACCTGCCGAGCTCTGTGCGCCGCTTCCCGGGACCGGCCGAGCTCGCGGCTCTGCTCGCCGGCTTGGGGCTCGAGGACGTACGCTGGGTAGTGACCGCGGGGGGCACGATCGCGCTGCACTCGGGGAGGGTCGCCGAGCGGTGAGCGACGCCCACGGCGCGGCGCGCGCAGACGCGCCCCGTGAAGGCGACGGGCCGAATACGCGCGGCGTCGCCGCGCAGCTCGCGCCCGTGCTCGAGGCGGGCGGCCCCGAGCTCGAGCGGCTGCTCGGCGAGGTCGGCGAGCGCCTCCAGGCCGTGGTGGCCGGCTACGGCGACCCCCTGGCAGGGCACGGCACGGGCACGATCGCCGCGGGCGGCAAGCGGCTGCGCCCGATTCTCGTGCTCCTGTGCGGAGCGGTCGCCGACCGAGCGACGCCGCACGAGCACGCCGCCGGCACCGACGGCGACCGACCGCTCGTATCCGCCGGCGCCGCCGTCGAGCTGCTCCACATGGCGACGCTCGTCCACGACGACGTGCTCGATCGGGCGACGCTCCGGCGCGGGCGCCCGACCGTCTTCAGTGCGGGCGGGCGGCGGGCGGCCACCGCCACCGGCGACCTCATGTTCTCGCGGGCGTTCGCGGAGCTGGCCGCCACGGCCGACGCCGAGGCCGTCCGGACGCTTTCCAGAGCATCGTCGGCGCTCGCGCGCGGCGAGCTGATGCAGCGTGCCGACGCCTGGCGCCTCGACGTGTCGCCAGCGCGCTACGTCGAGCGCTGCGAGCTCAAGACGGCACGCCTGTTCGAAGCCGCTTGCCGGCTCGGAGCGCTGTTCGCCTCGACCGACCGCGCCGTCGCGGATGCGCTCGGGGCGTTCGGCGCGCGCATCGGGATCGCCTTCCAGATCTTCGACGACGTGCTCGACGTCGCCGCGCCGGCGGAGCGAACGGGCAAACGGCGCGGCACCGATCTGCTCGACGGCACCGTCACGCTGCCGCTCATCCTCGCCCGCGAGCGCGAGCCCGACCTCGCCGACCTCGACCTACACGAGGTCGTCACCGACCCGGCTCAGGCGGAGGCGGTGTGCGACCGGATCGCGCGCTCGGGCGCGCTCGGCGAGGCGAGGCTCGAGGCCCTCATCCACGTCGCCGAGGCCAAGGCCGCGCTGTCGGACCTCAAGCTGAGCGGCGCCACCCGCCGCGCGCTCGACCGCGTGGCCGACGGCGTGGTCGAGCGCTACTCCTAGGGACCGCGCCTCGGACCTAGAAGTCGAACTGCTGGATCGCATCGGCGTCGAGGGCGGCACGAAGCGCTCGATGCTCTCCGCAATGTTCGCCTCGGTGGGCCTCGCGAGGTCGTGCGCTCGCATTTCGGACAGCGCAGGTCGACGGTCAGCGCTCCGGGTCGGCGGCGCGCCAGGCGACCGCGTAGACGAGCGCGGAGTCGCAGGCGGGGCAGACGTGCGGCGCCTCCGCGCGCGCGGGCGCGATGGGGGTGGCCGGGGGGGGGGACCGCGGGAGCCCCTCCGGCGCGTCGGCGGTCGGCGCCGACGGCGCGACCTCGACGATCCGCCCGCTCGGGAGCTGGACTCGCCGTCCGCTTCTGTGTCGTTCTCGCTTCCGTGCCATCGCCATTCCCTTAGGCCCCGGTTATCGGCAGCGCCCGAGGGCGCCTTTGAGGGACGAGGGCGGCGGACGG
>DAIOHA010000205.1:0-2269 GCA_036744955.1 Thermoleophilaceae bacterium
CGAGGGGTCGTACTCGAAGGTGAGCGTCGGCGTGCGCTTGAGCGCGAGCTCCTCGTTGATCTTCGCCTGAAGGAAGCCGCGCGAGGAAGTCAGGCCCTCGAGCGCGCGCTCGCGCTCCGACTCGTCGCCGAGCACGCTCACGTAGACGCGAGCGCGGCGGAGGTCGGGGCTGGTCTCGACGGACGTAACGGTCACGAACCCGATGCGCGGGTCCTTGAGGTCGCCGGCGATGTGCGCCGAAACGACCTCGCGGACGGCCTCGTTGACCCTCCGCATTCGCGCGCCGGGCATCTTAGAGATCGCCCCCTCGGGCGCGGACTTCGCGCAGGCGCGCGTGCACGCCCGCACAAGCCGGCAGCGGGGCGCGAGCCCACCCGTTCACCCGAGCACCTCGTCGGACGAGCGGATCGTGCGCTCGCATGCCGCCCCGTCGCCGAAGCGACCAACCACGTGGCGCTCGAGCGCCAGCGCCGTCTCCTCGAGGCGGCCAACCTCGCGAGCCACGAGCGCCGCGGTCAGCCGCGCGCGCTGCCAAAGCTCGTGGTGCTCGGTCTCGGCCACGGAGGCGCCGAAGCGCCGGCGCAGCTGTTCCTTGAGCGAGACGATCTCCTTGCGCTTCGCCTTGAGGCTCCCCCCTTCGGGGAAGTGGAGCTCGATCTCGATAAGGCACACGAAGCTCATGCCCATCTCCTCGCTGGGGCTCACTAGAGGCGGACGCGCTTGCGGGGCGGCTCGATTCCCCTCAGCGAGGGGCTCCCTGAGCGAGCGAAGTGAGCGTACCCGAGTCGAGGGATTCGAGTCGCCCCTACAGGGCGCGCTCCACCGACTCCGTCTCGTAGGCCTCGAGCACGTCGCCCTCCTTGACGTCGGGGAAGCCCTCGACGACGACGCCGCACTCGTAGCCCGACTCGACCTCGCGAACGTCGTCCTGGAAGCGGCGCAGCGACCCGATGCGGCCGTCGTACACGATCGTCCCGTCGCGCACCACGCGCACGGCGATCCCACGCCGCAGCGTGCCCGAGACGACGTAGCAGCCGGCGATCGTCCCCACGCGCGAGGCGCGGAAGGTCTGACGGACCTCGGCCTGGCCGACCGCGCGCTCGACCTGCTCGGGCTCGAGCAGGCCCTCCATCGCCTGGCGAAGCTCCTCGATCGCCTGGTAGATGACCGTGTAGGTGCGGATCTCGACGCCCTCGCGGTCGGCGACGCGGGCGGCGTCCTGGACGGGACGCACGTTGAATCCGACGACGACCGCGTCGGAGGCCGAGGCGAGCATGATGTCCGACTCGTTGATCCCGCCGACGCCGTCGCGGATCACGTTCACCGAGACCTGCTCCTGGGGCAGACGCGCGATCTCGTCAAGCAGCGCCTCGAGCGACCCGGCGACGTCGGCCTTGACCACCAGGTTGAGCTCCTTGGTCTCGCCGCGCTGGGCGCGCGCGAACACGTCCTCGAGCGACACGCGCACGCCCTGGCGACGGGCGATCTGCTCGGTCTTGAGCCGGTTCGCGCGCTCGCCCGCGAGCTGACGGGCGCGGCGCTCGTTCTCGACCACGCGCACGCTCTCGCCGGCCTCGGGCACGCCGTCGAAGCCGAGGATCTCCACCGGCTCGCCGGGCACTGCCTGCTTGACGCGCGCGCCGCGATAGTCGTGCATGGCGCGCACCCGGCCCCAGTGGGCGCCCGAGACGAGCGCATCGCCGACCTGGAGCGTGCCGCGCAGGATGAGCAGCGACACGACGGGCCCGCGGCCCGGGTCGAGGCGCGACTCGATCACCGTGCCCGAGGCCTCGGCGTCGGGGTTCGCGCGCAGCTCCTGGATGTCGGCGAGCGTGACCACGGTCTCGAGCAGGTCCTCGAGGCCATCGCCCGTCTTCGCCGAGACGTCGACGAACTCGGTGTCGCCGCCCCAGTCGGCGGGGCTCAGACCCTGGGTGGCGAGCTCGCCGCGGACGCGGTTGGGGTCGGCGCCCTCCTTGTCGACCTTGTTCACGGCGATCATGATCGGGACCTCGGCCGCGCGCGCGTGGTCGATGGCCTCGCGCGTCTGCGGCATGACGCCGTCGTCGGCGGCGACGACGATCACGGCGACGTCGGTGACGCTCGCGCCGCGGGCGCGCATAGCCGTGAACGCCTGGTGGCCGGGGGTGTCGAGGAACGTGATCGGCTTGCCGTCGTGGCGGACCTGGTACGCGCCGATGTGCTGGGTGATGCCGCCGGCCTCGCCCGCAGCCACCTCGGTCTCGCGGATCGCGTCGAGCAGCGAGGT
>DAIOHA010000206.1:0-2257 GCA_036744955.1 Thermoleophilaceae bacterium
GGCGCGAACGCGGAGCGAACGAGCTCCATCTGCTCGCACTGTGCCTCGTGCCAGGGCGCGAAGTAGCCCTTTGCCGCCTCGTCGGGCAGCACGCGATTGACCACTACGGCGTCGGTCAGGTAGCCGTACAGGTTGAGATAGGTGAAGGTGCGCATCGACTCCTTCACCACCATCCGGTCGGGGTTCATCACGAGCCGCAGCGAGGTCGTCGAGCGATCGCGCAGGATCGTGTTCATGGCGACGAGGTTCTCGACGAGGCGCTGCACGTCGTCGAATACCGCGTTACTCGGTAGGGGGATGTCGAGCAGGCCGCGCGCGAGCGGCCGCGCCGCCGACACGAGCCGGCGCTCCCACGGGAAGACCTTCTCGAGCCACCAGTTGGCGACGTCGGGGAAGGAGAGCAGCCGCAGGGTCTCGCCGGTGGGAGCGCAGTCGACGACGATCGCGTCGAAGTCGCCCTGCTCGTGGTGGCGCTTGATCTCGAGCAGCGAGAAGAGCTCGTCCATTCCGGGCGGGACCGTGAGCTCCTCGGCCGAGATGCGGTCGACGCCCCGCTCGGCGAGCAGGTCGCCCATCCAATCCTGCACGGACTCCCAGTGGCGCTCCATCTCCTCCTGGGCCTGCACCTCGTGGCCCCACAGGCGCTCGCCGCAGGGCGTGGGCGACCCACTCAGGTCCTCCTCTAGGGAGTCGGAGAGGCTGTGCGCGGGGTCGGTGGACACCACGAGCGTGCGCAGGCCACCGCTCGCGCACCGGCGCGCCGTCGCCGCGGCAACGCTCGTCTTGCCGACGCCGCCCTTGCCGGTGTAGAGGATCGTGCGGGGCGCCATGGCGTCGCGCCATCGTACCGGCGGGCGAGCCTCGCGCCGCCGCGCGTTGTGCGTTGTTAAGCGGTGGCCGAGTACCGCGAGCGCGTGACCGTCTCGCCTTGTAGTCTCGCCCGCGATGGAGACCCTCTCGCGTCGACCGCGCCGCTTCGCGCTGCTCACCGCAGCTCTCGCTCTGCTCGCGGCGCTGGCGCTCGGCGTCTCCGCCTGCGGCGACGACGAGGAGGCCCGCCAAACTCTCGATCGCGCGTTTCGCGCGCAGATCGGGAGCGCCGATGTCGCGCTCGACACGAGCGTCCGCCTTCAGGGAGTGCGACAGCTCGAGCGCCCGATCTCCCTCCGCGTCCGTGGCCCTTACCGCTCGGGCGGCGAGCGCCAGATCCCGAGCGCCGACCTGGCCGTCAACCTGACCGCCCAGGGACAGAGCTTCGCCGCGGGGCTAATCTCGAACGGCTCGAACGCCTGGGTCGAGTTCCTCGGCCAGGCGTACGAGGTCGGCGAGCGAACGGTCAGCCAGGCCAACCAGCAGATCGCGGCCAGCGCCGGCCAGCGCCAGCAGCGCAGCCTGCGCGCGTTCGGCGTCGATCCGCGCTCGTGGCTCGTCGACCCGAGCGTCGAGGGCGAGACGCGCGTCGCCGGCGCGGACACAACGCACATCTCGGCCGGGCTCGACGTGGCCAAGATGCTCGACGACCTGAACCGCCTGAGCCAGCGGGCGGGGGGACAGGCCGGCGTCGCGCCACGCCAGCTCACCCAAGAGCAGCGCGACCGCGTCGAGCGCATCGTGCAGGACCCGAAGTTCGACGTGTTCGTCGGCAAGGACGACAAGGTCCGCCGCCTGGCGACCGTGCTCGACCTCGAGGTCCCCGAGGAGGACCGGCGCGCCGCCGGCGGCGCGGAGAGCGGCAGGATCGCGTTCTCGATCGAGTTCTCCAACGTCGGCCGCCCGGGACCGATCCGGCCGCCGCAGGACGCGCGCCCGATCAAGGACCTGACCGCCCAGGTCGCGCGCCTGCTCGGCGCGGGCGCGGGCGCGGGCGCCGGTGGTGCGGGCGGGGGCGGAGGAGCCGGCGGCCTGCCGGCCCCCACGCCGGGCGGCTAGCGGCAGCGCGCCCGGCACGCCGTCGGCGCCGGTGCCCTGGGGGGCGAGGCCTGCGCCGCTCTAGGGTTGACTACGGATGGAGCACTCGCCCGTCGCCTGGCTCGCGCTCGCCGTCGCGCTGGTCGTCTTTCTGTGGCTCGACCTGCGGCTCTTCGCGCGCGGGCGCGAGCCGCGCTTCCGTGAGGCGGCGATCTGGTCGGTCGGCTGGGTCGGTGTGGCGCTCGCCGCCGCCGCCTTCCTGTGGCTGGCCGCCGGGCGCTCGAACGCCCTCGTCTACACGACCGTCTACCTCATCGAGCGCTCGCTCTCGCTCGACAACCTCTTCGTC
>DAIOHA010000207.1:0-2246 GCA_036744955.1 Thermoleophilaceae bacterium
GTCGACAGCGTCGAGGTCGAGCTGGAGCACGCCGGCGTCTAGGCGCGAGAGGTCGAGCAGGTCGGCGGCGAGCTTCTTGAGCCGCTCGGTCTGCTCGCGCATCTGCCCGAGGAACTCGTCGCGCGTCTCGGGATCGAGCTCCTCGTCCTGGAGCAGCTCGGCGAAGCCGCCGAGCGAGAAGATCGGGGTGCGCAGCTCGTGGGAGGCGTTGGCGATGAACTCGCGTCGCGCGCGATCGAGGCGAGCGAGCTGCTCCTGCATCTCGTTGAAGGCGCGGGCGAGGTCGCCGATCTCATCGGCCGAGTCGATCGGCAGCGGATCGACGAAGTCGCCGCCCGCGACCGCCTGCGCGGCGGCCTCGACGCGGCGCACGCGCCACGCGAGCGCCTGCGCGACGAGATAGCCCGCGGCGCTCGCCACGAACAGGGCGACCGCGGCGGCCACGAGCACGCGGCGCTGGATCAGGCCGACGATCTCGCTGACCTCGGACACGTCGCGGGAGTAGACCGCGACCCAGTCGGCGCGCCCGCGGAAGAGCAGCGGCGTGGCCACGCGCGCGACCGGACCGCCCGCCTCCTCGCGGACCGCGAGCTGGCGGCCCCGTCGCGCGACCGCGCGCTGGGCCAGCCCGTACCCGCCCCGCGCGCGCAGCTCGACGCTGGAGTCGGAGATCACGTAGAGCGTCGGGGCGCGTGCGGGTTGGCCCGGGATGCCCACCGAGCGCTGGACCCCGAGCAGCATCACGCGCGCGTCGGAGCGGTCGGAGACCGAGCGCACGAGCCGGTTGAGCTGCTCCTCGGTGATGTCCGTGCCCATGGCGCGGCCGAGCGGGTCGGAGGTGACCCGGGCAACCCGGTCGAGATCGCTGAGCGCCTGGTCCTCCAGATTCGACTCGAGGTCGGGCACGACGTAGAGGAGCACCCCCGCGAAGGCGATAGCGATGATCGCCGAGAAGAGCAGCGCGAGCTTGTTGGCGAGCGACCACAGCCGCCGCCTGTCGAGCCCGCTCACGAGGAGTCGCGGAAGTGGTAGCCCACGCCGCGCACCGTGAAGATGTACTCCGGCTCGCGCGGCTCGCGCTCGACCTTCTCCCGCAGGTGACGGATGTGGACGTCGACCGTGCGCGGGTCGCGGTAGGCCGCGTCACCCCACAGCCCCTCGAGCACCGCCGTGCGGCTGAAGACGCGCCCCGGGCTGCGCGCGAGCGTCGCGAGGATCTCGAACTCGACGTAGGTGAGGCGCACCGGCTCGCCGCGCACCGTCACCGACCGCTTGCCGAAGTCGATCGAGAGGTCGCCGAGCTCGAGCGGCTCGCCGGCGCCGTCGCGGTCGCGCACGAGCTCGACGCGCCGCAGCGCGGCCTTCACGCGCGAGCGGAACTCGCGCATCGAGAACGGCTTTGTGATGTAGTCGTCGGCGCCGAGCTCGAGCCCGAGCACCTTGTCGAACTCCTCCGACTTGGCGGTGAGCATGATGATCGGCACGGCGCTGCGCGCGCGCAGGCGCCGGCAGACGTCGAACCCGTCGCGCTTGGGCAGCATCACGTCAAGCACGATGAGGTCGAACGATCCGTCGTTGAAGCGCTCGAGCGCCTCCTCGCCGTCGCGCGCGGGAACGACCTCGTAGCCCTCCTTGCGCAGCGGATAGGCGAGCAGCTTCTGGACGGACTCCTCGTCGTCGACGAGTAGGATGCGCGGGGGCTGCGACGCCAAGTGACTCCCTCCCGGCCATTGTAGGTCGGGCCGGCAGTCGGACCTCCGCCCTTGATCGAGACTCGCATCTACCGGGCAGCCCTGCTGCCCGCTCTCCTCGCCGTCCTCGTGGCCATGTTCGCGGTGGAGAGCCGGCCCTCGCCCCTTCCCCGCGGCCTGCCCGCCGACGAGCTGTTCGACCCCGCCCGGGCGCTCGGAGACGCGGAGCGGATCCTCGCCGCGCAGCGGTCGCGCGCGCGCGGCGAGCGGGACGCGCCCACGCTGGTCGCCGAGGCGTTCGCGGCCGGCGGCTTCGAGACGCGCGTCGACCGCTTCGAGGCCGGGGGCCAGATGGTGGCCAACGTCGCCGCGCGCCGGCCGGGCACCGACGCGAGCGAGGGGGAGGTCGTGATCGTCGCCGAGCGCGACTTCCTCGGGCGCGGCGGGGCCGTGCGCGGCGCCGCCGACACCGGCGGCCTGCTCGAGCTCGCGCGCTCGCTCGAGGGGCGCGCGTTGCGACGCACGCTCACGCTCGTCTCGCTCGGCGGGGGCCGT
>DAIOHA010000208.1:0-287 GCA_036744955.1 Thermoleophilaceae bacterium
CTCTAGCGCCCGACGACGCGCGGGATGGTCGTCTCGATCGCGGGACGGCCGGTCACCGAGGTCGCCCAGGAGCGAGGCCACGGGCCCGAGATGACGATGCGCGTCTACGCACACGTCTTCCGCGAGGCACCTGAGCGAGGACTCGAGCCAGCGGAGCTGATCCGGCTGGCGAGGGGGAAGGTTGCTGCCGAGACGGTGCAGGAGGCCACCTCGTGACCTCGGTTGTTCCTCCTCAGTTCCTCGGTCGAAGCGACCACTTCGCGTTTACCGCATCGGGGCGGGCGGAT
>DAIOHA010000208.1:297-2245 GCA_036744955.1 Thermoleophilaceae bacterium
CAGACAAATGGCTCGGCTATCGGATCGGGGCGGGCGGATTCGAACCGCCGACCTCCTGCTCCCAAAGCAGGCGCGCTACCAGGCTGCGCCACGCCCCGTTCCGGCGCTGAGTCTAGGCCCGTGGCCCGGCCGAGCGCTAGGGTGCCGCCTCGCCATGGCCGAGGTCAAGCCCCTGCGCACCCTTCGCTACGACCTGCGCGCGGTGGGATCGCTCGATGCGGTCATCGCGCCGCCCTACGACGTCATCGACCCGCAGCGACGGGCGGCGCTCGTCGAGCGCAGCCCGTTCAACGTGGTCGAGATCGACCTGCCCGAGCCGCACGATGGGCCTGAGGATCCCTACGCCCACGCCGCCACCGTCATGGAGGCGTGGCGCCAGCAGAGCGTGCTCGTACGTGAGCGCGAGCCGGCGTTGTGGGCGCTCGCCCAGGACTTCACCGCGCCGGACGGGTCGCGCCGCACGCGCACCGGCTTCTTCGCGCGCGTGCGCGTCGAGGACTACGGCGCCGGGCGCATTCGCCCCCACGAGCGCACCCAGCCCGGCCCCAAGGAGGACCGCCTTCGGCTCACGCGGGCGACGCGCGCCAACCTGTCGCCGATCTTCAGCCTGTTCGACGACCCGGGCGGTGAGGCGCAGGCGGCGCTCGAGGCGGCCGTCGGCGACGAGCCGTTCGCCGCGGCCACCGACGACGACGGCGTCGAGAACCGCCTGTGGCGGATCGCCGACCCGGCGGCGCTCGAGGCGGTCGAGCGTGCGCTCGCCCCCCGCGAGCTGCTGATCGCCGACGGGCACCACCGCTACGAGACCGCGCGCATCTACGCCCAGGAGGTCGGCGGCGAGGGCGAGCACCGCTACGTGCTCATGTTCCTGTGCGCGCTCTCCGACCCCGGCCTCGCCGTGTTCCCGACTCACCGGCTCCTCACCGACCTCGGCGATCCGGCGCTGCAGGAGCGCCTCGGCGCCGCGCTCAAGCGCGACTTCGAGATCGAGCGGGTGGAGCGCTCGGCCGTCGAGCCACCGTCCGACGCTAACGCCGTCGCCTTCGGCTACATGGACGCCCACTTCCGCCAGCCCTTCCGCCTCAGGCTCAGGGATCCCCAGGTCGCGGCCGCCGCTCTGCCCGAGCGCTCCGAGGCCTACCGGTCGCTCGACACGGCCGTGCTCGAGGCGCTCGTCCTGCGCGAGGCGCTCGGGATGAGCGAGGGCGACATCGCCGCGCAGCGCGGGGTGACCTACGCGAAGAGCACGGACGCGGCGCTCGAGGCGGTCGAGTCGGGCGCGGCCGACGCGGCCTTCTTCATGCGCGCGACGCCGATCGAGCAGGTGCAGGCGGTCGCCGCCGCCGGCGAGTCGATGCCGCCGAAGTCGACGTTCTTCTACCCGAAGGTCCCGACCGGCCTCGTCTTCAGCCCGCTCGAGTAGTGGCCGCGGGCTCGCCGCCCCGCCGGTCTCCGCCGCGAGCCGCGGCGCGCGCCGTGCTCGCCCTCCGCCAGGCGCTCGTGCGCGCCGCCGACCGGGTCGTGCCCGCGGAGCTCGCGCTGTACTTCCAGGTGATCGGGTTCGGCCGTACGCGGGTGCTCGGCACCATGGTCGAGCTCGGCATCGCCGACGCCCTCGGGGAAGAGGCGCTGACCGCCGACGAGCTGGCGGGGCGGCTCGGGCTGCACGCCGACTCGCTGCACCGCTTCCTGCGCGCCGCGGCCACGGCCGATGTCGTCCGCCTCGACCGCGACGGGCGCTTCTCGCTCGGGCGTGTCGGCCGAGCGCTGCGCGCCGACCACCCGGCCGAGGTGCATCACTTCGTCCGCTATCTCAACCTTGGCTCGACCCAGGCGGCGTGGGAGCCCGGCGCGGTCGCCGAGACGCTCCGCACCGGTCAGCCGACGTTCGCGCTCGTCCACGGCCGGTCGATCTGGGCCCACTACGCGGAGCACCCCGAGGAGGAGC
>DAIOHA010000209.1:0-2227 GCA_036744955.1 Thermoleophilaceae bacterium
GCTCGAAACCTCTCTCCGGGGGCTAGCGCTTGAGCTCTTGCTCGAGCCGCTCGGCTACGGCGCGCGGCACGAGGTCGTCGAGGGGCCCGCCGAAGGTGGCGATCTCCTTCACGCCGCTCGAGCTGAGGAAGCTGTACTGAGGGGAGGACATCATGTAGATGGTCTCGACGTCGGGGGCCATCTTGCGGTTGAGCTGGTTCATCTCGAATTCATACTCGAAGTCCGAGATGGCGCGCAACCCTTTGACGATGGCGTTGGCGCCGTGCTCTCGCGCGAAGTCGACGATCAGCCTATCAAAGGATTCTACCTGCACATTCGGGAATTTCTCGACCTCCGTACGCAGCATCCCGCAGCGCTCCTCGGCGCTGAAAAGGGTCTTCTGCTTCCGCATCGGGAGGTTGACGACGGCGACGATCACCCGCTCGAAGATGGCCGAGGCCCGGCCGATGATGTCGAGGTGGCCGAGCGTGACCGGGTCGTAGGAGCCCGGGCAGACCGCCGTGCCGGCCCGGTCAGGCGCCACGGTGGAGGGCGATGCGGGTGTCGCCATAGACGCGCTCGAGCACGAGCGGGAGCTCGAGCGCGAGCGGGTGGCGCTTGTCGGACTCGGTCACGATCAGGGCGTCCTCGGACAGGGCGGCCGGCAGCGCACGCGAGAGCGGACCGGCCAGGCGAGGGGCGCAACTATATGGCGGGTCGGCGAAGATGAGGTCGTAGGGGCCCGGCGCCCCCCGCAGGTAGGCGAGCGCGTCGCGGCGATGGACGCGGGCGCCCTCGAGTCGCAGGGCGGCGAGGTTGGCCTCCATCGCGGCCATCGCGCGCGCGTCGGTCTCAACGAAGTCGGCGGCCGCGGCGCCGCGCGAGAGCGCCTCGATGCCGAGCGCCCCCGAGCCCGCGAACAGGTCGAGGATGGCCGCCCCCTCGACCGGACCGAGGATCGAGAACAGCGCCTCGCGGACGCGGTCGGAGGTCGGGCGGGTGGCGCGGCCCGGCGCCGCTGTGATGCGGCGGCCCCGAAGCCGTCCGGCGACCACGCGCACGCGCGTCAGTCCTCGTGCTCGAAGCGCGCGGCTACGGCTTCGCCGAGCAGGGCGTGCTCAGGCTGGTCGAGCTCGGGGTCGCGCTCGAGGAGGGCCTCGGCGAGACGGCGCGCGCGGACGAGCAGCTCGCCGTCGTCGGGAAGCTGGGCGAAGCGCAGCCGCGGCAGGCCGTGCTGGCGCGTGCCAAGCACCTCCCCGGCCCCGCGCAGCTCGAGGTCGATCTCCGCGAGCCGGAAGCCATCGAGCTCGCGCGCGATCGCCTCGAGCCGCGGGAGGTGCGGGTCGCCGAAGAGGACGCACAGGCCGCCGTGCTCGCCGCGCCCGACGCGGCCGCGGAGCTGGTGCAGTTGCGAGAGCCCGTAGCGCTCGGCCTCCTCGATCAGCATCACCGTCGCGTTCGGCACGTCGATCCCGACCTCGATCACGCTGGTGGCCACGAGCACATCGGCCTCGCCCGCCGCGAACTGGGCCATCGCCGCGGCCTTCTCGCGCGAGGGGAGCTGGCCGTGCACGAGCGCCACGCGATGGCCGCGGAACTCGGTCGCCCGTAGTCGCTCGGCCTCGGCGGTGGCGGCGCGGGCCTGGAGCGCCCCGGACTCCTCGACGAGCGCGCACACGACGTAGCACTGGCGCCCGCGGGCGATCTCCTCGCGCGCGCGTTCGTATGCGCGAGCGCGGGCGCGCTCGCCGGAGACGACGTGTGTCTCCACCGGGCGGCGCCCCGCGGGGAGCTCGCGCAGCGCAGTCGCGTCGAGATCGCCGTAGCTCGTCAGCTCGAGCGTGCGCGGGATCGGCGTCGCCGTGAGGTGCAGCACGTGCGGTGACAGCCCCTCGGGCGCGTTGGCGTCGAGCGCCTCGCGCTGGCGCACGCCGAAGCGGTGCTCCTCGTCGACCACGGCGACCGCGAGGTCGCGAAAGCGCACCGATGGCTCGATCAGCGCGTGCGTCCCCACCACGAGGCCGAGCTCCCCGCTCGCGAGCGCGCCGTGCAGCGCGCGCCGGCGCGCCGCCGGCGTCGCCCCGGTGAGCAGCGCGATCGGCATGAGTCCGCCGAGCAGGCGGTCGAGCGTGGCCAGGTGCTGCTCGGCGAGCGTCTCGGTCGGCGCCATGAGCGCCGCCTGGCGCCCGTCCTCGATCGCGCGCAGCATCGCGTGCAGCGCGACGACCGTCTTGCCCGAGCCGACCTC
>DAIOHA010000210.1:0-2221 GCA_036744955.1 Thermoleophilaceae bacterium
ACAGTTCCGCCCATCGTCGATCCGGCCCCGACCGGCGGCGGCGAGGACGGGACCGGCTGTACGCCGCCGACCGACGGCGGGACGGGAGACGCGCACCCTGCCTGCGCGGACTCACGACCTCGAGGGCGGGGTGGGACGCGCGAGCGTCTCGCCCCGCCTTTCAAGCCGGCGGCCGCCCCGTGCGCTCTAGGATGGACGGCGCGGCTCCGTAGCTCAGCGGTTAGAGCGCACCACTCATAATGGTGAGGTCGGTGGTTCGAATCCACCCGGAGCTACTCAGGGCAGGCGGGCCACGGCGTTGCCGCAACTCATCGCGAAGAGGGCGCGGCTAGCGGGCTCACTCTCTTCGCTCCGGGAGCCTCCTCGCCCTCGCCCTCTTTCGAGCGCTCGCGCCGACGGAGCACGTCCTCGAGTCGGTCTCATGCGCGGGCTCGAATGGTAAGCCACGCGCGGCGAACCAGTCTTCGAGACCTTCGAAGCGCTCGTTCATCGCGGTCCGGGCTCCCGCCGGGGGTCGCACGACCGTCGGGACAGCGTGGCGGCTAGCCCCCGGGCGCCGCGCTCCCCGGCTCCTGATCGACGACGTCCTCGTTCTCGGCGAGGTCCTCCGCGGCGTCCCCGTGGTCCTCATCGTCCTCGTGCGCGGGACCCAGGTCCGTCTCCTCGTCCTCACGGTCCGGCATGCGGTCGTCCATCGCCATGATCTCCTCCTCGGTGGTCGCGCAGCGAGTACCCGGCGGCCCGACGTGCTGAACCCGCGCGTCGCCACGCGTCGGGCGCTCTCTCAACGCGGCTCGTGCGTTCGCCTGCCCGCCGCGCGCGCGAGTTCGCGCCGCACGCCGGCCAGCTCGTCGCGGCCGGGATAGCCCCAGGCCACGGTACGCCTGAGGCGCACGGGCCGGGCGAGCGAGCCGTCCTCGAGTCGCTTCCCGCCCGCGACACTCAGGAAGAGGTGGAAGGTGCCGCCTCCGCCGAGCTCGTCGTTCAGGTCCATCGCCACCCGCCATGCCGGCTGCACCACGCGGGCAACCAGGTCGACGACGCGGCGCGGCGCCGACCTCTCCTCACGCGCGGACACCGCCGCGCCCACGCCTCCGGTGCGCAGCGCCTGGACCAACCACTCGAGCTCACCCTCGCCGCCGAGCGGCGCTGCGAGCGACGCGCTGACGCGGTCCTGCGCGTAGGCCAGGACGGGTGCGTCCGACGCGCCGAGCTGGTCCGCGAGCACATGGCGCATCGCGTCGTCGAACGAGGTGGAGAAGAGACGCCTGTCGAGCTCGAGCAGGTGCGCGGTCGCGCGTAGTGCGAGCGCGAGCCGGAACGGCCGATCCGCCGGGATCGCGCGCTCGAACAGCTCGTAGGCGAGCGCCTCGGCACCGGCCGCGGCCGCGCGGCGGGCACGCTCGCCGCGGGCGTGCAGCTCGGCGAGCCGTGCCGGGTCGCCCACCGCGGTGACGCCATCGCTCACGCGCTCGAGCACCGCGCCGTCGACGGTCGCGCACGGCGGCTCGGCCACGGGCGGTACCTGCACGACGACGAGCTGACGGTCGTCGGCGAGCGCGAACGTCCTCGTCGCGTAGTCGGGCCGTGGGCGCAACCCGGAGCCGAGCACGCCGTCCACCCACAACGCGGGGCCCTCCCCCACAAAGGGGACGCCCGACACTCGCCAGCCGTCGCCGTCCCCGCCATCGACGCCGAGCAGGAGGTAGCCGCCGCGCTCGCTGTTCGCGAAAGCGCTCACCTGCCGGCTCATCTCCTCCGACCCGCTGCCGTCCCCGAGCGCCTGCCAGCTCACGCCGCCCTCGCGCGCGGTGGCCAGAAAGGCCTCGACGGCCTCGAGGTCGAGCGCCTCCCATGGGCGCCCGAAGAGTTGGCGGCACAGATCGTCCATTCGGGACTCATGTACCCGCCCGCGGCGTACCTCAGCGAGAACGGCGCGCCCGGGCCGTTTCGCCGGGCGCCGGCCGTGGGTAGCTCCGGCTCGACGTCCGAACAGGAGGAACCACGATCGGCATCGAGGACAAGGTCGGCGTGCGGCTCAAGCAGGCGGCGGGCGGCCTCACCGGGAGCGAGGCGCTACGGCGCGAGGGCAAGGACGAGGAGCGCCGCGCCGACGCCGAGCGCGAGCTCGCCGAGGGCGCGAGCGGGCCGCGCGCCAGCAGGAGAGGGTCGAGCAGAAGCAGGAGGAGGTCGAGCGCCTCAAGGGCGAAGGACCCCCGGA
>DAIOHA010000211.1:0-2208 GCA_036744955.1 Thermoleophilaceae bacterium
TGAGCGCCGAGCGGCTGCGCGACTCCTCGCACCGCCAGGCCGTCCGCGCGGGCCGCGACGGGAGCGTCGGCGTCGCCCGCCTCGCGGCGCTCGAGACGCCGGCATCGGCCGGCTCCGCGGAGCTCGGCGGTCCGGTGGCCGAGCCGCTCGACCCCGAGGGCGAAATCTACGCCGCGCTCGTCGTCGGCCTGCGCGACTACGTCGACAAGAACTGCTTCTCGGGCGTCGTGCTCGGGCTCTCGGGCGGCGTCGACTCGGCGCTCGTCGCGCTCGTGGCCGTCGACGCGCTCGGCGCCGAGCGCGTGCGCTGTGTTGTCATGCCCTCGCGTCATTCCTCTCATGGAACACAGGAGGACGCCCGCCGACTCGCTCGCAACCTCGGGACGGAGATGCTCGAGCTCGAGATCGAAGGCCCGATGAAGGCTTACGAGGAGCTGCTCTCCGAGCCGTTCGCGGGGCGCGAGCCGAACATCGCCGAGGAGAACATCCAGGCCCGGATTCGCGGGAACCTGCTGATGGCCCTGTCGAACAAGTTCGGGTGGCTCGTGCTTGTGACCGGGAACAAGTCGGAGCTGTCGGTCGGCTACTCGACGCTCTATGGCGACATGGCCGGCGGCTTCGGCCCGATCAAGGACGTGTTTAAGCGTTGGGTCTACCGCCTGCTCGACTGGCGCGAGCGCGAGTCCGAGGGCGAGCTCCTGCCGCCCGAAATCGTCACCCGCGCGCCCACGGCGGAGCTGCGCGCCGAGCAGCGCGACGAGGACGACCTTCCTCCGTACGAGGTGCTCGATCGCATCCTCGCGGACTACATCGAAGAGGAGCTCGACGTCGAGCAGCTCGTGCGCCGCGGCCTCCTTCAGGACGAGGTCGAGCGCGTCATCCGCATGGTCGACGGCGCAGAGCACAAGCGTCGCCAGGCGCCGCCCGGAGTGCGCATATCGACCAAGGCCTTCGGGCGTGACCGGCGGCTGCCGATCACGAATCGTTGGGGCGCGGGGCCGGCGGCGCGCTAGGCCCCCTCAGACGAGCCGCGCCTGCGCCGGCTCGGGCGGCGGCCCCGGGTCCTGCCCGACGAGCTCGCGAAAGCGGCGCGCCGCGCTCGGAGCGTCGGCGCCGCGGTTGTTGTTGAACATCGTCCGCACGTCCTTGGCCTCCTCGGCGAGCCCCTCGACGCGCCCGGCGATCTCGCGCAGCTCGTCGTCGGAGTAGGCCCAGCCGAAGCGCTCGGCGACCGTCTTTCCCGCGAGATAGCCCTCGGTGTTGCGCCCGTGCGCGCGCAGGTAGGCGAGCCGGTCGGTGGTGACCGCGTCGACGGGCGGCATGATCGGAACGTGATCGCCGGGCGGGGCGTCGACGCAGACGAACGCCGCCCCGTGCTCGGATAGGAAGTCGAGCGTCCGCTCGACGCGCTTCTCGCGAACCCACCCGCGGTGACGGAACTCAACCGCCACCGGGTGGGGCGCGAGGCGCTCGATCAGCGGGGTGAGCTCCTCCAGCTCGTGGCGGTCGGGAGCGAACGCGGGCGTGAGCTGGAGCAGGAAGGCGCCGAGCTTGCCCGCCTCCTCGAGCGGCGCGAGCTCGGCTACGAGGCGGTCGGCGAGCGCCGCCTCGAGCTCGCCGGTCAGGCGGACACGCCCGCGGCCGCTCGTCTCGACGCCGTCGCGCATGTCGGGCGGGAGCGAGTCGAGTCCCGCGGCGTGGCGCGAGAGCAGCCGGTGCAGCTTGACGTCGAACACGAACCCGGGCGGGCTGACCTCGGCCCAGCGTCTCACCGTGCGCCACTCGGGCAGCGCGTAGAAGCTCGAGTTGACCTCGACCGCCTCAAAGCGCTCGGCGTACCAGGGCAGGCGATCGCGCGAGGCGAGCCCTGGCGGGTACCACTCCTCGACGAAGCCGGGATCGGCCCAGCTCGAGGTCCCGACGTGGATGCGGCCCGCCATGGCTCGGACGATAGGAGACGAGGGGACGCCGACTTGCGCTCTCACGAGCGTAGGCTCGGACTCGCCGTGGTTCTGGTCCTCGCGGTCGGCTGGTTGCTCCACCGGCGCGCCTGCGTGCCGGACGCTGACGGTCACCGCCCTCGGCGCCCGAACGAGTGTGCCGCCGGGGCGACCGCGCGCAGGTCGTCGGCGCCGCCCCCGCCACCCGCTGCAGCCGCTACCCGCTCCGGCACGTCCCTCCCCTCCCCCGCCTCCGAGCTCCAGGTCC
>DAIOHA010000212.1:0-2190 GCA_036744955.1 Thermoleophilaceae bacterium
GGCGGCGAGCGCCTCGACAACGGGCCGCAACCGCGCAAGGCCGTCTGGGGTGATGCGCTGGACCGTGACCGGCTTCAGGAACGTTTCGAGCCCGAGGCCGCCCACCGACCGTGCCCGGCCACCCGTGGGCAGGACGTGGTTCGCGCCCGTCGCGTAGTCGCCAGCGGCGACCGGAGACGAGGCGCCGACGAACACGGCGCCGGCGTTGCGGATCCGGGTCGCTAGCGCCTCGGCCTCCTTGCCGAGGAGAACGAGATGCTCGGGCGCCAGGCGCTCGACCTCGGCGAGCGCTGCCTCGACATCACCGTCGACCTCGACTAGTCTGCACACGGAGTCGGGTCCGTGCTCGGCCTGGGCGACGAGTTCGAGCTCGGCCACGCAGCGATCGGCGCCCGCCGTAGCGAGGACAACAACCTCCGAGGGGCCGGCGGGGAGGTCTATGGATACGTCGCGTGCAACCGCGAGCTTGGCAGCGTTGACGGCCGCACCGCCCGGACCGACGATCTTGTCGACGGGCGCGATCGTCTCGGTACCATATGCGAGAGCCGCGATCGCCTGCGGCCCGCCGAGCGCCCAGACCTCGACTTCGAGCCCGAGCACCTCGGCGGCTGCGGCGACCAAGCCGGCTCCCGAGGGTGGCGTCGCTACGACGACGCGCCGGACGCCCGCGACCCGCGCGGGCACGGCGCACATGACGAGCGTGGAGACGAGTCTGCGCGGCACGTAGATCCCGACCGAGTCCAGCGCGACCCAGCGGCGCTCGAGTTCGACGCCGGGTGCGACCTCGAACCGGAGATAGGCCGGACGCTGGGCCTCGTGCCACGTGCGGACACGACCCGCGAGCTCAAGCAGCGCTTCGACAGCCTCGGCGGGGAGCGCCTCCGGCTCGGGGACGGCCCGGGCGGGCGGGGCGTCGTCCAGACGCAGCGCCCACTCCTGGAGCGCCGCATCCCCGCGGGCGCGCACGTCTGCGACGATCCCCTCGGGCGTCGTCGCGGTCTTCGCGCTCACGCAACCAGCCGCTCTACCGGGACCAGCAAGATCGACGAAGCGCCAACCTCCCGGAGCCGGGGCAAGAGATGCCAGACGTCGGAGGCCGGCACGAGGGCGTGCACGGCCACCATCCCAGGCTCGGCGAGCGGCAGGACGGTCGGAGCGCGCGAGCCCGGCACGAGCCCGCAGATCTCGGGCAGGGCTCCCTCGGGCGCGTTGAGCATCAGGTAACGGGCCCCGCGCGCGTCGACGACGCTCCTCAGGACGGCGGCGAGCACTGACGCCCCGTCGGCGGTCGCCCCGGTGAGGCCGTCCGCAGGACCGACGAGCACGGCCTCGGAGCAGAAGAGCGCCCCGAGCGAGCGCAGGCCGTTCGTCCGCAGCGTGTTCCCGCTCGAGACAAGGTCGACCACGGCGTCCGCGAGGCCGAGACGTGGCGCGACCTCGACCGAGCCCGTGACGTCGACGAGCGCGACGTCGATCCCGCGCTCGGCGAGCGTCTCGCGCGCGAGCCGGGGGAAGGCGGTGGCGACGCGGATGCCGTCGAGCCCCTCGAGCGACCGCACCGGTGACTCGGCTGGCACCGCCGCCTCCAGCGTGCAGCCCCCGAACCCGAGACGCAGGAGTTCCCGAACGCGCACGCCGCGCTCGCGCACGAGGTCGGCGCCGGTGATGCCGCAGTCTACGACGCCGTCCTGGACATACTCGGGCACGTCTTCCGCGCGCACCAGCAGGACCTCTACGGGGGCGTTGCGGCACGGGAAAGCGAGCGCGCGCTCGCCGGGCTGCTCGGGCCCGAGGCCGGCATCCTCGAGCAGATCCACTGCGGGCTCGCGCAGCCGTCCCTTGACGGGGACGGCGATCCTCAGCCTCCCGCCGTCCGGTCCGCCGCTCGGGTCTCCCCCTCCCTCCGCCGCTCGAGCGCCAGCCGGTAACCGCCCTCCCCGCGGCGTAGCCAGTGCGCCACGCGTGTTACCGTCGTCGTCGACGCGCCCGTCCGGCGCGCCACCTCGTGATACGGCAACCCCTCGTCGATCAGCCGCGCCGCCTCCCAGCGGTGCGCCATCGCCTCGATTTCGCCGATCGTGCAAAGATCCCGGAAAAACCGCTCCGCCTCCTCCCTCGTCCTCAGAGAAAGGATCGCGTCGAAGAGCTCGCGCGTTCCGCGCGTTTTCCACGTGCTGGCTCCTTCCGTCC
>DAIOHA010000213.1:0-2186 GCA_036744955.1 Thermoleophilaceae bacterium
TCCTCGGCATCACGAAGGCCTCGCTGAACACGGACTCGTTCCTCTCGGCGGCCTCGTTCCAGGAGACCACGAAGGTCCTGACCGACGCGGCGCTCGAGGGGAAGATCGATCGCCTCAACGGGCTCAAGGAGAACGTGATCATCGGCAAGCTCATCCCGGCGGCCACCGGGCTCAAGCGCTACCGGCGCATCGAGATCGAGCCGACCGAGCCGGTCGAGCGCCCGAGCGCGGCCGAACTCGGCCTGCTCGGCGACGGCGAGCTCGCCGCGGAGCTCGGCCTGACCGACGGCGAGATCGAGGGATTCGGGCTCGGCCAGAACGCGATCGACGCCGGCGAGCGCACCTTCGGCGACGACCTCGCCGACCTCACGGTCCCGCCCGCCGAGGACTCCGAGTAGCGCGGTGACGCGGCCCCAGGGTGGGAGCCGGGTCGCGTGCCTGACTCGCCCTACTCCGACGCCCCGCCGTCTGTCGAGGACACCCCTGCCCCGCGCCCGTGCGCGACCTCGTCCGCCCACTCGAGCAGCCGCTCGACGTGCTCGTCCTCGATCCCCGTCGCCGGCGCGGTGCGCACGAGCAGGGTGGGGGCGGAGCGCTCGCGCGCCCAGCGCTGGCAGCGCTCGTCGAGACTGTCGTCGATCCACGCGGCCGGGCGGTCTCCCGCGTAGTGGTCGATGGCCGCGAGCTTCCAGTGCGCTGTTCCCCATTGGGGCCGCTCGTCGAAGCTGAGCACACGCAGCTCGCGGGCCGAGAGCCCGAGCAGGCGGGGCAGGTACTCGTTCGCCTTCTCCTCCCAGCCCGTCGCCCACACGAGCTCGTAGCGCCCGGCGAGCCGGCCGAGGCGCTCGCCGGCGTGCGTCCCCAGGCAGTGGAGGATCCCGTCTACCTGCTCGAAACGGCCGGGCAGAGGCTCGTCGGTCGAGAAGCCGAAGAGGCTGATCACCCCGTCGACGTCGACGAAGAGGATGGGCGACGAGGCGGAGCGGGAGCTCACGCGGCTCCTACGGCCGACGGCGCGCTGGATGCGCTCACGTCGCTCGCGGTGAAGCTGAGGATTGTCGTCGCGACGAGATCGGGATCGTCCCACATCGGTATGTGGCCGCAGCCAGAAAGGCGCCTCAGCTCGGCGCCGGGGATCGCGCGCGCGAAGCGCTGCCCCTGGCGCGGAAGGAGCAGCCGGTCACGCGTACCCCACGCGATCAGGGTCGGGACGGCGATCTCCTCGAGCCGGTTCGCGCGGTCGCCGAGCGTCGCCTCGAGCGTCTCGAGGAAGACGTCGGCGTCGGCGAGCGCCTCGATCGCCCGCCGCGCGTCCTCGGGGTCGAGCCGCCACGGGCGGCTCGCCACGAGCGAGAACAGCGCGGTCCGCGCCGCCGCCGAGCGTGTCAGCACGCTCGCTTGCGCGCGCACCCGGCGCGTGCCCGCGTAGGCGAGCCTGAGCATGGCGTCCGAGTAGCGCCGCTCACGCTCGGTCCACATGCCGGCGGGGGAGAGGGCGACGACGCGACGCACGCGTTCCCGCCGCGCGAGCTCGAGCGCCGTCCAGCCTCCGAGCGAGTTGCCCGCTATGTGCGGGCGGTCGAAGCCCGCGGCCGCGAGCTCGCGCTCGACCGCGTCGGCGAGCGCCGCTACGTCGGGACGCGTACCGCGCGGTAGTTCCGGCGCGCCGCCGAAGCCGGGCAGGTTCAGCGCGAGCACCTCATGGCGCGTTTCGAGCGCCCCCATCACCGGCCGCCACGCGTCCGCGCTCGAGCCGATGCCGTGCAGGAGGACGAGCGGCTCGCGAGCGCCGTCGCGACCGTGTTCGGAGGGGCTCGGCATGGGCGTCCGCACGCTAGCCGCTCGCCCGGGGCGCGACCCTGACTGCTACAGTCCCGCGCCGATGCCGAGCATCAACCAGCTCGTTCGCAAGGGCCGTTCGCGTCCCAAGAAGAAGGTCGCGACGCCCGGCCTCAAGTCTGGTCAGGGGCGCAAGCGCCGCATCGCCGCGCCCCAGCGCCGCGGCGTCTGCACGCGCGTCTACACGACCACGCCGAAGAAGCCGAACTCCGCGCTGCGCAAGGTCGCTCGCGTGCGCCTCACCCACGGGATGGAGGTCACGGCCTATATTCCCGGCGAGGGTCACAACCTCCAGGAGCACTCGGTGGTGCTCGTGCGCGGCGGACGCGTCAAGGACCTGCCGGGCG
>DAIOHA010000214.1:0-1865 GCA_036744955.1 Thermoleophilaceae bacterium
ACGCGAAGCGCGGCCACTTGACCACCACGTAGTCGATCGTCGGCTCGAAGCTCGCGGGCGTCCGCCGCGTGATGTCGTTGGGGATCTCGTCGAGCGAGTAGCCGACCGCGAGCCGCGCGGCGATCTTGGCGATCGGGAAGCCCGTCGCCTTCGAGGCGAGCGCGGAGGAGCGCGAGACGCGCGGGTTCATCTCGATGACGACGAACTCGTCGGTCGCCGCGTTGACCGCGAACTGGATGTTCGAGCCGCCGGTCTCGACGCCGACCGCGCGGATGACGGCGATCGCCTGGTCCCGCAGGGCCTGGTACTGGCGGTCGGTGAGAGTCTGCTGCGGCGCCACGGTCACCGAGTCGCCGGTGTGCACGCCCATCGGGTCGACGTTCTCGATCGAGCACACGACGACGACGTTGTCGAGGCAGTCGCGCATGAGCTCGAGCTCGAACTCCCCCCAGCCGATCACCGACTGCTCGACGAGCACCTGGCCGATCGGACTCGCGGCCAGCCCCTCGCCGACGCGCTCGCGGAACTCCGCCTCGTCGCGCGCGATGCCGCCGCCCTCGCCGCCCATGGTGAAGCCGGGGCGGATGATGGCCGGCAGCCCGACCTCGGCGAGCGCATGCTCGCCCTCCGCGATCGAGGTGACGACGCTCGAGCGCGGCACGCGCATGCCCGCGCCCTCGATCGTGTCGCGGAAGAGCAGACGGTCCTCGGCGCGCAGGATGGCGTCGTAGTTCGCGCCGATCAGCTCGCAGCCAAAGCGCTCGAGCGTGCCGTCGGTCGTGAGCGCCCGCGCCAGATTGAGTGCGGTCCCGCCGCCGAGGGTGGGCAGCAGCGCGTCGGGCCGCTCGCGCTCGATTACGCGCGCCACCGAGGACGGCGTGAGCGGCTCAATGTAGGTCGTCGTGGCGAACTCCGGGTCGGTCATGATCGTCGCCGGGTTCGAGTTGACGAGCGTGACCTCGTAGCCCTCCGCGAGCAGGACCTTGCACGCCTGCGCGCCCGAGTAGTCGAACTCGGCGGCCTGACCGATGCGAATCGGGCCCGAGCCGAGGACGAGGATCTTCTCGATGTCGTCGCGCCTAGGCACGCAGGATCACCGCACGAGCTCCAGGTAGCGGTCGAACAGGTAGGTCGCGTCGTGGGGCCCGGGGCCAGCCTCGGGGTGGTACTGCGCCGTCGCGCCGGGCACGTCCTTGAGCACAAGCCCCTCGACCGTCCGGTCGTAGAGATTGACGTGCGAGAGCTCGGCGGCGCCGAAGTCGGTCTCCCAGCGGACGGGCTCGTCGGCGAGCATCTTGCTCTCGCCCGCCGGGCCCACGACCGCGAACCCGTGGTTCTGCGAGGTGATGTCGATGCGGCCGGTCGCGAGATCCTTGACGGGGTGGTTCGACCCGCGGTGGCCGAACGGAAGCTTGAACGTCTCGAGCCCGATCGCGCGGCACAGGAGCTGATGTCCCATGCAAATGCCGAACACGGGCACCTTGCCGACGAGCTCGCGCACCGTCTCGACGACGTAGTCGAGGGCGGCGGGATCGCCCGGGCCGTTCGCGAGGAAGATCGCGTCGGGGTTGCGGGCGAGCAGGTCGGCGGCGGAGGCGCGGCAGGGATGGAGCTCGAGATGAGCGCCCCGACGGCGCAGGTGGTCGACGATCGAGTCCTTCACGCCCGTGTCGATCGCGACCACGCGCGGGCCCGCGTTCTCGGACGGGAGGACCACCGGCTCGTGCGGGCTTACCTCGCGCGCGAGGTCCTGGCCGCGCATCGGAGGCTCGGCGCGCACTCGCTCCAACGCCTCTTCCTCGGGTGTCGCGGCGGCGAAGACGCCGCCTCGCATCGCGCCCTTGTCGCGGATGTGGCGGACGAGC
>DAIOHA010000214.1:1875-2185 GCA_036744955.1 Thermoleophilaceae bacterium
GCTTGATGCCGGTATCGATTCCGACGACGTGCGGGCCGTCTCCCTCGAGCTCGATGGGATCGTCCGGGGTCACGGTGCGCGCGAAGTCAGCGCCCTCCATGGAGGGCTCGGCGGCGACGCGCTCGCGCGCCTCGGACTCGGCGAGCTCGGCCGGGAAGATCCCGCCGCGCATCGCGCCGCGGTCGCGGATGTGGCGCACGAGCGCGCGCGTGTCGACGCCGGTGATCGCCGCGATGCCGCAGTCGGCGAGCCAGGTGAGCCAGCCGCCCTCGGCGCCGGGCGCGTCCTCGCGGTCGACGCCCTCGCGCAT
>DAIOHA010000215.1:0-2091 GCA_036744955.1 Thermoleophilaceae bacterium
GGTGCTCGAACACCGTCCGCCGCTCGCGCGTAAGGTGCGCGAGGTTGAGGTTGTAGACGGTGTCGATGAGCGCACGCCGCACGCCGTGCGCCTGTGATGCCGAGAACGAGGAGCCGTACTCGACGTAGCGCTCCTCGCCGCGGTGATACCAGTTCGTGGAGGGGATCTCGTGCGAGCTCACGGGCAGGCCGGTGCCGATCGAGGCCGCGCACACGGGCGTCAGCGAGGGAAAGGCGGCGACGCAGTCGGGCACGTACATGCCGCGCTCGCGGAGCGCGGCCAACGCCGGCGCGCGCCCCTCGGTGATCGCGCGCTCGAGCATCTCGGGCTTGAGCGCGTCGATCACGCCGAGCACGAGCTTCTTGGGCTGAGCGCCGCGTGTGCTCACCTTCGGCGCCCCGGGGCGGGCGGGCGCCTCATCGCAGGATGCGCAGTCCCTCGTACTTGCGGTCGCGCCCGAGCTGGGAGCGCACGACGAGCACGACGAAGGCAACGAGGCCGAGCAGGCCGACAGGCGGCACGAAGATGGCGAGCGCGGCGAGCGCGAGCGCGGAAATGTCGCCGTAGACCGTGAACAGGGCGGCGGCGGAGTCGTCGGCGCGGCGGCGCGCGCGCGTGAGCAGGCGCGCCACCGCGGCGAACCCGAGCGCCGCGCACGCCGCGCCCGCGACCAGGCCGGGCCACGACTCGGCGCCCGCGTTCGCGAGCACGCCCGCGAACAGAAGCGCGCCGAGCGCGACGCCGACGAGTGCGAGCCCGACCTCGAGCGGGCGTCCGACACGCGCGCGCTCGGCGAGGTAGGCCGCGACCGCGAGCACGAGCACCGCGAGCAGGAAGAGCGGCGACTCGAGGAACGCGAAAGACCCGCGGTCGAAGTCGATGCCTATGTCGCCGCCTGCCAGCGCGCCGGCGAGCAGCGGCGGAAGGAACGGGCGAACCCCGGTCGCACCGGCGAGGCCGGCGCCCTGGCCGATGTCGAAGAGGAGGGAAATCGCGGGCGAGGGGCAGCGGTCGCTGCCTGTAGGCTCCGAAGGGCGCCATGACTGTAGACGACGCCCACGGCGGCAACTCGGGCCGCACCGGGGGCCACGGCAGGGCCGGCGAGGGCTCCGGCGAACGAGAGGACGTGCCGCCGACGCGGTCCACGATGCGTGACCTCGAGCGCTACGCGGGCCTGTTCGCGTCGCGCACGCGCGGGATGCGCTCCTCGGCGATGCGCGACATGATGGCCGTGACCGAGCGCCCCGAGGTCATCTCGCTCGCCGGAGGCCTGCCCGACACGAGCACCTTCCCGCCGGACACCTTCGCCGCCGCGACGAGCCGAATCGCCGCGGAGTCGTGCGCCCGGGCGCTCCAGTACGGCCCAACCGAGGGCCTGTCTGACGCCAAGGCCTGCATCGCCGAGGTGATGGCGGCCGAGGGGATGCACGTCGACGACGACGACCTCGTCGTGACCACGGGCGGCCAGCAGGTCATCGACCTCGTCGCGAAGACGCTCATCGACCCCGGCGACGTCGTCCTCGCCGAGGGCCCGACCTACCCCGGCGCGGTTCCCGTCTTCTCCTCCTACCAGGCCGACCTCGTGCAGATCGACGTGGACGAGCGCGGCATGCGCGTCGGCCTGCTCGAAGACACGCTCGACCGCCTCGAGCGCGAGGGACGGCGCCCGAAGTTCGTCTACACGGTGCCGAGCTTTCAGAACCCGGCCGGGGTGACGATGTCGCTCGAGCGCCGGCGTCAGCTCGTCGACATCGCGCGCCGCCGTGAGCTGCTCGTGCTCGAGGACAACCCCTACGGCCTGTTGCGCTATGAGGGCAGCCCCGAGCCGACCCTGCGCGCGCTCGACGGCGGACTGTACGTGATGTACCTCGGCACCTTCTCGAAGATCCTCTCGCCGGGCATCCGGCTCGGGTGGGTCGCCGCGCCGGCGCCCGTGCTCGAAAAGATCAACCTCGGCAAGGCGGCGACCGACCTGTGCACCTCGACGCTCACGCAGCTCCTCGTGCGCGCCTACTTCGACGAGTCGCGCTGGCGGGCGTACGTCGACTCGCTGACCGAAATTTACCGCGCGCGGCGCGACACGATGCTCGA
>DAIOHA010000216.1:0-2070 GCA_036744955.1 Thermoleophilaceae bacterium
GTCCAGCATGTACTCGAACGCCACCGCCTGCTCGCGGCTCGCGTAGTCGCGCCTCACGTCGAAGGCGAAGCCGGTGGTGTGCAGCGAGTAGCCCCCGGTCGCGAACTCGTTGCGGCGCGCCAGCACGCGCTGGTACTCGAGGTCGCGCACGGTGCTCGTCACGATCAGCGACGCGCGCGTGCCCGCCACGTCGCGCACCCCCGCACTTAGATACACGGCCAGCTCGTGGGCCTCCGGCCGCAGGCCGCGGTACAGGCGCCGCTCGGCGTCGATCCGACCGGCCAGCTCGCCGACGTCGGGGTCGAGCTGCATGCCCTCGACGTCCGCGAAGGGGCGCAGGTCGCCCGACAGGTAGGCCTCGTCGAGCTCGCCGGGCGTCTCGAACACGTCGGTCTCCGAGCGCGGATGCAGCACCTCCTCGGCCGAGGCCTTGGCCGTCTGGAGACGGGCCAGGCGTCGCAGCTCGTCCTGATCCTCGCGGTACAGCCGCATGATCTCCCGCGCGGCGTAGACGCGCCAGAGGTAAGTGGCCGAGTCGTCGCCGAAGCCGGACAGCAGCTGGTAAGTCTCCGGGTGGTCGCTCGGGGTCGCGCCGAAGTACACCTGCGCCCAGGTCACGTCCTCCTCCCCGTAGGCGGCGAGCACGTCCTCGAGGTTGCCCATCCCCATGTGGTACGAGACGACCGCGAGCTCCTCGCTGCCGAACCGATCATCGGCGATCCCCAGGTAGCGCCCCGCGCCCTGCAGGGCGTCCTCCGGGTCGAACCGCTCGTCGACCTCCTCCCGCCTGGCGCGCAGGCGCTCGGCTCGCGCAGTGTCGCCGCGCTCCTCGGCGCGGGCGATCCGGCGCGTCAGCCGCTCGCTCTCCTTCACGTCGACCCGCATCCCGAGCAGGCTCGTGGCCGTCTCGGCCAGGATCTGGGTGAGGCCCACCGCGCCCTCGAGGTCGTCGCTCGCGCGGGCGTCCGGGTAGCCGGCGCTCTCGAGGAAGACCATCGCCTCGAGCAGGTCCGGGTCCACGCCGGCCACCTCCGCCTGCTCCTCGATCTCGGCGCGCCAGCGCTCCACCCGCTCCGCGGTGGCGAACACGCCGTCCGGGCTCTTCTCGTACAGCACGTGGCTGTGCCCGGCCGCGGCGCGGGCCACGAACTCGTCCTCGCGGGCCTCGTCGTAGGCGAACGGGTCACGCTCGCCAGGCTCGACGGTGACGACGTCGTGCTCCGGCGGCTCCTCCTCCTGGCTGAAGAGCGCGAGCACGGACAGCGAGCCGCCGATGGCGAGCAGGAACACGAGGACGGCAAGGCGGGCCCCCCGGAGCACCGGGGAAAGACTGTCAGGCCGCGCTCAGCGGCGACGTGCGAACACGAGCGCGCCGCGCTTGGTCACCTGCAGGGGCACCCCGACCTCCGCCGCGGCCGCGCCGGCCGGCTCGGGCGCGACCCCCTTCCCGATCAGGTAATCGCGAACGTCCTGGCGGCTCGGCAGCCGCAGGAGCGGCGCGTCCCAGCGCTCGACCTCGAGGTCGTGGAAGCGCTCGCCGATCAGCTCCGGAGCGAGCTCGGCGTCGAAGGTGAGCGGCCCATCCGGCAGAGCGTGCGCCAGCTCGGGCGAGTCGTGGCGGCTGGGCACCGCGACCGCGACGAGACCGCCGGGACGCAGCACGCGGTGCGCCTCCGCCAGCGCGAGCCGCGGCTCGGCCAGGTGATAGAGGACGTAGAGCAACGCCAGCGAGCCGAACGAGGCGTCGCCGTAGGGGAGCGCGGTGGCGTCGGCCTCCACCACCGGCCGGGGCGCCTCCGCGAGCATGGTCGGCGAGCTGTCCACGCCCACCCACGCGCCCTCCGGCAGGTGCCGCGCGAGCTCGCCCTCGCCGCAGCCCACGTCGAGCACGGGCGTGAGGCCCTCGTCGAGGAAGCGCCGTGCCACGGCCGCGTGGACGTCGGCCGCCGCCCCGTGGCGGCGCTGGACCGAGCGCGCGGTGTGGAAGCGCTCGGGGCGTTCGTCGTAGTCGGGCGGGAGCGCTTCGCCGCCCACGCCCTAGGCGTCGACCGGCCGCCGGCCCGCGCCCTC
>DAIOHA010000217.1:0-2067 GCA_036744955.1 Thermoleophilaceae bacterium
GAGGTCTGCTCGACGACCATCGGAACAAGTGGGCTCATGCGCGCTTCCGTTTCGCCTTTCCGCTCGGATTCCTGCCGCGACTCAAGGCGAGAGGCGGCCGCCGCACCGGATGGCTCGGCGAGTGCCGAGACTGTATCAACGCGCTGGTGCCCGCTTTTCCGCTCTGGACGGGCGTCAGGAGCCCGGCGTCCAGAGCTCGGCGGCCTTGTCCGCGCCCTCCTTTTCGGGCGTCCAGATCGCCTCGCGCGCCTCTGCCTGAGCGGCCGGAATCGGCTTCGCCGACTCCACGAGCAGGTCCACCGCCTTGCGCATGGCGATGTCCTCGCGCAGCACCTCGGCGCGCCCGTCCGCGCGCATCTGCGCGAGCGAGCGCTCGAGCTTGCGCTCGCTCGGTGGCTTCGCGTCAGGGCCCGTCGCCGCCTCGCGCAGCGACTGGAGCAGCTCCTCGTCGCTGACCTCGATGCCCTCGGCGGCGACGATCGCGGCGAGCGTGCTCTCGCGACGCAGCGCCTGTTCGGCCTCGGGCTCCGACTCGCCGATCAGCTCCTCCTTGTCCTTGCCCGTGAGCTGAAGGTACTGCTCGGGGTCGATCCCCTGGCTCGAGAGGCGCCGCGCCATCTGCTCCCAGAGCTCGTGCGCCTTGGCGTGCACGAGCTCGTGCGGGACCTCGACCGAGGCGCGCTCGACCGCCGCGTCGACGACCGCCTCGCGGAACTCGTGCTCGATCGCTTGCTCGTCGCGCTCGATCAGCCGCCGGCGCAGGTGGTCGCGCAGCTCGGCGAGCGTGTCGAAGCCGCCGGCCTCGAGGGCGAGGTCGTCGTCGGCCTCGGGCAGGCGCTTCTCCTTGACCTCGCGCACGGTGACCGCGAAGACCGCCTCGCGGCCGGCGAGGCCCTCGGCGCGGTAGCCGCCAGGGAAGGTCACTCGCACCTCGCACTCCTCGCCCGCGCTTGCACCGGTGAGCCCCTCCTCGAAGCCTTCGATGAGCTGGCCCGAGCCGAGCTCGAGCAGGTGGCCGCGCGCCTGTCCGCCCTCGAACTCCTCTCCGTCGATCGTGCCGACGAAGTCGATGACCACGAAGTCGCCCTGCCCCGCCGGCCGGTCGACGGTCTGGAGCCCGGCCTGGCTCTCGCGCAGGCGCTCGATCTCCGCGCCCACCGCCTCGTCGGCGGCTTCGGGCTCGCGCCGGCCGACCTCAATTCCCTTGTACTCGCCGAGCTCGGCGACCGGTCGCACGCCGACCTCGAACGAGAAGGCGAGCGGCGCGCCCTTGGCGGGCAGCTCGGCGACGTCGACGCGCGGATCGCCGACCACCGCGAGGGCCTCCTGACGCACCGCCTCGCCGTACCAGCTGGGGAGGGCGCGGCGAATCGCCTCGTCGAGCACGGCCGCGCGTCCCATGCGCTGGAGCACCACGGGCGCCGGCACCTTTCCCTTGCGGAAGCCCGGCACCTTCATGTCGTCGGCGAGCGCGCGCGCGGCGCCCTCGAGCTCGCGCTCGACCGTCCCCGGCTCGACCTCGACGTCGACGCGCATGCGCGAGTCGGGAAGCTCCTGCCGGGTCGTCGTGACCGCCGTCGACATGGCGGGCCACGATAGCGTGGGGCCGGTGAGCCAGAGGGCTGTTTTCCCGCCTCGCGCGCGGAGCGAGCGTGCCGCGGCGTGGGTCGTCACCGGGCCGGTGGGACACCTGCTCGCCTTCCTCGCCGACGTGGCGGTCGCCTGGCTCGCGTGGGCGCGCGGAGCGCTCGGCCGGCGTGTGCGCGCGCGCCGCTCGGCCGGGTTGGGCGACTCCCCGCAGGCGGACGGCCGTCGTGATCGCCGCGATGCGACCGCCGCTCAGCTCTCGAAGCGGTAGACCGTTCCCGTCGCAGGCGGGGGTGTCGTTCCGAGCCGCGACACCGTCGCGGCGAGGGTCGCGGAGAACACCTCCGTGCTGCGCTCGATTAGCCGCAGGAGCTCGTCGACGGGGGTCGCGTCGGCGACCACGCCGTTCGCGTAGTCGGTCGCGTAGCCGAGCAGGGCGAAGGGGATCTCAGCCTCCCCGCACAAGACCGCCTCGGGCGC
>DAIOHA010000218.1:0-2051 GCA_036744955.1 Thermoleophilaceae bacterium
CGGCCGTAGGCGATGACCTGGCGCGCGAACATCGCCTCGGGGCCGATGTCGTTGGCGACCGCGGTGAGGATCCCCGGATCCTCGCTGAGGTCGAGGGCGCGGCGGGCCGGCCACGCGGTCGCACGGCCGCCGCCCGCGCCCGGGGGCGGCTCGCGGAAGTCGGCCACGACGTCCGCGGCGTCGGTCGAGGAGCCGCCGTTGCCCAGGGCGAGGAGGGTGCCGCCCCCGGGCAGCGCGCGGCGAAGGTCGGCCGCGGCCGCAACCAGGACCTCGGCCCCTTCGCCGAGCGTCCCTTCCCGAAGCGCGCCGACCTCCGCCGCCTTGGCGAGCACCGACCGGCGTACGTCGTCGACGACACCCTCGAGCCCGCTCTCGCGCGCGTCGAGGAACGGGTAGAGGAAGCTCGAGGCGCCGGCGCCGTGAGTCTGGCCGTTCGCCTGCCCCTCGAGCAGCCCGCGGTGCTCGAAGAAGACGTGCACGAGCTCCCAAAGGACGTGGTAGAGCGTCTCGCCGAGCTCCTGGCGCACGAAGGGGTCGGCGCTCGGGGGCTCGAACGCCCACTCGGCTCCCACCGCGGCGGAGAAGGCGACCGTCAGGCAGCCCCGCGCACGTGCCGCGGCCACGGCTCGAGCGCCCGCACCGGCCGCCGCTCCACCCTCGTCAAGCCCGAAGGCCATGACGATGTCGTCGGCCTCTGCGGCGAGCGCGACGCGGTCGACGAGGTCGCCCGCGTCCCCGGCGATCGCCAGGGCGGGCAGGGCACGCTTGCCGACGATCACCGGGTGGACGAACTCGACCGCCACGTGCCGCGCGTCCGAGAGCGCGGCAGCGGTCGAAGCGAAGGCGAGCAGGCGCCCCCCGCGCCCGAAGCGCTCGGCCATGCGGTGACACAGCCGCGCCACGCGCTCGGCCTCGGCCTCGAAGAAGAGACGGTTGGCCTCGGTCCTCTCGCGGGTCAGCTCCCCGAGCCGTCGCAGCGAGGGCTCGCCCCCGCTCGCGGGCCGCGTCGGGGGCCGGGGCGCCCTGGCCCGACCGCCCGCGCCGGTCGCCGACCTCGTCGTCAACTCCGCCGCCTACCGAGCCTCGGCCGGGCGATCCGAGGGCTTCCCGATCGGCGTGACCGGAGTGACGGCGCTCTCGGCCGGCTCGCCGAGCGCGACCTCGAGCGCGCGATCGAAGGTGCCCGCCACGAGCTCGGCGGCCGCCTCCTCCTGCTCGAGGATGCGGTCGACGATCGCGACGGTGTCCGTGTCGCCGGCGCGCTTGGCGAGGCGGCGCAGAAAGCGATAGGAGGCGATCTCGAGGTTCTCGAACGCGAAGGCGGCCGCGCTCAGCGTCACCGGGGTGTCCGGCGTGGCGAGCGCCGCCCCTCCCACCCCGAGGGCGCCGACCTTCATGGCGGCGTCCTTGACCTTGGAAGGCGTCTCGCCATGCGCCTCGAGCCGCTTGAGGATGTGCTCCCGGTGCTCCTGGCTCTGCATGAGATGCGCCCGGTAGACCCTCGAGATCTCCTCGTCGCCGGTCATGCCCGAGCCCTTGTCGAGCAGCTGGATCGACTGCTCCTCCATGGCGTGGGCGTCGGTCAGGTACTTCACGAGCTGCTCCTGCGCACTCTTGCTCACTCTCTCCTCCTCGTCGAAGACCGGCGTCCTTGTGCTCTCGAGCCCGGCCGCATCGAGCCGTCGCTCAGGCCGGGGCGAGGGTGCGCCGACCGGCTCGCACGAGCCAGTCCCGAACCTCGTCCACCCCCTCGCCCGTGCGGGCGCTCACCTCGATCCGCGCGACGCCCGGGTTGACGGCGTCGAGGTGGTGGTGGAAGCGCTCGAGGTCGAAGTCGACGTGCGGCAGAAGGTCGATCTTGTTGACGACCACGAGTTCGCACGCTCTGAACATGAGCGGGTACTTGAGCGGCTTGTCCTCCCCCTCGGCGACGGAGGCGACCATCGCGCGCGCGTCCTCCCCGACGCGAAACTCCGCCGGGCAGACGAGGTTGCCCACGTTCTCGATCACGAGCAGGTCGATGTCGGGCAGCGGCAGCTCCGCGAGCGCCG
>DAIOHA010000219.1:0-2049 GCA_036744955.1 Thermoleophilaceae bacterium
CCTTGACGCCCTTGCGCGCCTCGTGCATGCGCTCGTCGGTGGGGCGCTGGCACGCCCTGGCGAAGGCCTCACGCCCGCGCCCGTAGCTCCTTCGCAGCCCGCCCGCGAGCGCCTCGAAGCCGTCGCTGCGGAGCCGCCAGTCGCCGATGCGCGCCTGAACGGCATCGAGCTCGTCGGCCGTACGAGCCATCGCGTCCTCGTCCTCGAGCACGCGCCGCGACGTCTCGCGGCGGCGCTCCTCGAGCAGCTCGCGAACGGATGCCGCGGCCGCCGCCGCATCCGGGCGACGCGCGAGCAGGGCGTCGAGCGTCGCGACCAGCACGGCCGCGTCGCGGGGGGCCGAAAGCCGGCGCGCGGCGCCGCGCAGGGCGCGGTTGTCGCGGCGACGCTCCCCCTTGTCTAGGTCGTCGCGAACTAGCCCGAGCAGTGCGCGCACCTTCTTCGTGGCCTTGCGCGCCTCGTGGATCGCCTCGTTGCGGTCCTTGCCCACGGCGCCGCGCAGGCGCCCGACCGCGTCGACGAGTTGCTCGTTGGCGAGCCGCCGGACGCCGTCCGGGAGCGTCTCGCGCGCGTCGAGCCGGTAGCTCGTGCCCACGGTCGCGTTAGCGCGCGCTGCGCTCGTTCTCGTAGCGCTCGGCCACGGCCTGTGCCCACCACGGGCTGATCCCGTGCGCCTCGGCCAGGTGCGCCGCGCGCTCGTCCTGGCTCTTGGTGCTTGCTCCCCAATCGTCGAGGATCCGCACCCAGTCGCTCCAGCTCTTGCCCGTCCGCCGGCGCACGGAGTCCTCGCTGAAGCGGCGGAACTCGGGCGAGCGCTCGGCCATGGGCGGCAGGGTAACGGCGCCGTGCGGCCGCCCCGCGGCGCGCGGGCGCGCCGCCCTCAGCGCGTCCTCGACGGCTCGAGCTCCGGGTGGGAGGCGTCGGTGAACTCGCGGAACAGGCCCGTCACCACGAAAGCCGTCTGCTCCCCGACGTCGACGGCGTTGTCGCCGATGCGCTCGATCTGACGCGCCACGAGCATCATGTGCATCCCCCACTCGCGCGCGTCGACGTCGTCGCCGAGCTCGAGCGCGAGCCGGAAGATCTCGCGGTTGAGGTGGTCGATCTCGTCGTCCTGACGCACGAGGTCCTCGGCGAGCGTGATGTCACGGCGCGCGAACGCCTGCTTGCTCTGGGCGACCTGCGAGTTCGCCTGGCGTCCCATGCGCTCGACCCGCGAGAGGATCTCCGACTCCGTCGGCGGCTCGCGCCCGGCAAGCGGCACGAGCTTGCAGATGTTCACGCACTGGTCGCCCATGCGCTCGACGCTCCGGATCACGTCGAGCATCGCGGCCATCAGGCGCAGGTCGGAGGCGACGGGCGCCTGGCGCGCCATGAGCGAGAGGATCCCCTGGTGCACCTCGAGGTAGCGGCCGTCGATGCGGTCGTCGTCGGCGATCACGTAGCTCGCGAGCTCGATGTCCTGGTGCAGCACGGCCTCGAGCGTGCGATCGAGCGCCGTGCCGACCATGTCGAGCCCGGCGAGCGTCTGTTCCTCGAGGGCGTGGAGCTCCTCGGCGAAGTGCACGCGAGTCTGCTGGGGCACCGCTCCGTCCGTCATCCGACGCGCCCGGTCACGTAGGCCTCGGTGCGCTCGTCGGTCGGGTTGGTGAACACCTTCTCGGTCTCGTCGTACTCGACGACCTCGCCGTAGCGGTGCCCGGTCTCGTCGACGTTGACCGTGAAGAAGGCCGTCATGTCCGACACGCGCGCCGCCTGCTGCATGTTGTGGGTGACGATCACGATCGAGTAGTCCTGCTTGAGCTCGATCATGAGGTCCTCGATCCGACCGGTCGAGATCGGGTCGAGCGCCGAGCACGGCTCGTCCATCAGCAGGACGTCGGGCTCGATCGCGAGCGCGCGGGCGATGCACAGGCGCTGCTGCTGGCCGCCCGACATGCCGAAAGCATTCGTCTTGAGGCGGTCCTTGACCTCGTCCCACAGGGCGCCGCGGCGCAGCGCCCGCTCGACGATCTCGTCCATGTCGCCCTTCATCCCGAGCACGCGCGG
>DAIOHA010000220.1:0-1993 GCA_036744955.1 Thermoleophilaceae bacterium
AGCGGCGCTGGCCCTCGGCGTAGATCGTGTCGAAGGCGAGGCTCGACTTGCCGGAGCCGGACAGGCCAGTGATGACCACGAGCGCGTCGCGCGGAAGGCTCAGGTGGAGGTCGCGTAGGTTGTGCTCGCGCGCACCGGAGACGACGAGCTGTCCGGAGGAGGTCACCCTCCCTAGTCTAGGTGGGCCATCCGACCGCCTCGAGCGGCGCGGCGCGCGCTTCGGGCGCTCGTTGCGGGCGCCGAGATCGCCCCCCGGGGACGAAGACGGCGCTGCGCTTAGGAGGCCTGGACGCGCCGGTAGACGTCGTCGAGCAGAGCGTTGTCCTCGAGGCCGAAGGTGTCGCGCAGGTAGTCGGCGGTCTCCTCGCGCGGCGAGCCGCTGAGCGCCATGTTGAGCGCGATCAGCCGCGCGCCCTCGGTGTCGGGCGCGGTCGAGCCCCTGCCCGTCTCCGCTTCTTGGGCCTCGCTCGCGCCACTGCGTGCGCCGGAGCGCGCGCGGCCGCTCGACGAAGCGTGCCCACCCGTGCCCGCGCCGCGTCCGCTCGCGGCGCCGCGCGCTCGCGTGCCCGAGGTCCCCTCGGAGCGCCGACGCGATCGCCCCTTGCCGCGCCCGGTCACGCTCTGGTCGGCCGCGGGCTCCGCGGTCGGATCGTCGTCCTCGTCCGGCCGCCGATCTCCGGCTCGCGCGCGTTCGGTGTCCGCCGGCGGGGCGGCGTCTCCGGCCGTCCCCTCGGCCTCGGAGAGTTCGCGGTCGCGATCGCTGCGGAGGCCCGCAATCTCCTCGGCGGGCGCGGCCGCGGCCTCGCTTCGGTCGCCGCCGAGCGTGACCTCGGCGGTCTCCGTCCGCAGCGCTTCGACCTCCGTCCGCAGTCCGTCGACGACCGTCTGCGACGCCGACCGCATGCGGTCGAGCAGGGTGTCGAACTCGGCGTCGAGCGCGTTCGCGCGGCGCGTGAGCTCTTCGACTCGGCGCTCGATCCGCTCGGCGTGCTCGCCGCCGAGCGCGACGGCCTGCGCCTCGGCGTCGCGCAGCCGCGCCTCCGCGCGCTCCTCGAGCTCCCGCGCCCGGACCTCGGCCTCGGAGCGGATCTCCGCCGCGCTCGCCTCGGCCGCGTCGAGGATGACGCGAACACGCTCGGTGGCGACGCTCGACACGCTCACGCCCCCCTCGGGGCTACTCGACCGCTCATCCGCAAGCTGCTCGACCGCGCTGGCGATCTCGCGCAGGTGGGCGTCTACCTCCGCCGGCTCGTAGCCACGGCGGGCGCTCGAGAAGTCGCTGCGCTCGATCTGATCGCGCGAAAGCTCCATGGCTCTCGACTGTTCCCGCGGCGGCGCAAAGCTAGGCCTAGCGGCCCGCCCGCGCCGCGAGCGCTCATGTCACCTCTAGCTCGTCGAGCTCGCGGCGCAGGCCCTTGATCTCGTCGCGCAGCTTGGCCGCGTACTCGAAGCGCAGCTCGTCGGCCGCGGCGAGCATCTCCTCCTCGAGCTCGACGAGCGTGCGGCTGATCTCCTCGGGCGACATGCGCGCAGCCTCGGCCGCCCGCTCGCGTGCGCGCCGGCCCTCCCGCGCGGGGACCTTCGACTCGAGCGAGAGAAAGTCGCCGATGTCGGAGATCGCCTTGCGGATGGTCTCTGGAGTGATCCCGTGCTTCTCGTTGTAGGCAATCTGGATCGCGCGGCGGCGCTCGGTCTCCTCGATCGCCCGCCGCATCGCTGCCGACTCCTTGTCGGCGTACATGATCACCCGGCCCTCCACGTTGCGCGCGGCGCGGCCGATCGTCTGGATGAGCGAGGTTTCGCCGCGCAGGAAGCCCTCCTTGTCCGCGTCCACTATCGCCACGAGCGACACCTCGGGGAGGTCGAGGCCCTCGCGCAACAGATTGACCCCCACGAGAACGTCGAACTCGCCCAGGCGCAGCTCGCGGATAATCTGGATCCGCTCGAGCGTGTCGACCTCGGAGTGCAGGTAGCGGACCTTGAAGCCGTACTC
>DAIOHA010000221.1:0-1939 GCA_036744955.1 Thermoleophilaceae bacterium
GCTTCGCCGGGCTCGAGCTCGTCGACCGCATCGGCCTGCGCGAGCCAGCCGTGCGCGCGCTGCGCGAGGCCTCGAAGCAGGGCTTTCGCACCGCGGGCGCCGCCGGGCGTACCTTCGCCGCGGCGAGCCGGCTCGGACGGCCGGCGCGGCTGCCGAGCGGACCGCGCACCGGCCAGTTCGACCTGACGCCGACCGACGAGCAGCAGATGATGGTCGAGGCGATCGGCGAATTCGGGCAGGAGCAGCTACTGCCCGCAGCGCAGGCTGCCGACGACGCCTGCGCGCCGCCGCGCGAGCTGCTCGCGCAGACGACCGAGCTCGGCGTGGTCTCGATGAGCATCCCGGAGGAGCTCGGCGGCGTGGTGAGCGAGCGCTCCGCCGTGACCTCGGTGCTGATCGCGGAGGCGCTCGCGCGCGGCGACATGGGTCTTGCCCTCGCCTGCCTCGCGCCGACCGGCGTGAGCACGGCGCTCACCCTGTGGGGCGACGAGGACCAGCAGGCGCGCTACCTGCCCGAGTTCGCCGGCGAGGACGTGCCGGCCGAGGCGCTCGCGCTGCTCGAGCCGCGCGCGGTGTTCGACCCCTTCGCGCTCGAGACGACGGCCCGGCCGGCCGACGGGGGCGGCTACGTGCTCGAGGGGGTCAAGTCGATCGTCCCGCGCGCGGCCGAGGCGGAGCTCTTCGTCGTCGGCGCCGAGCTCGAGGGGCGCGGACCCGCCCTCTTTCTCGTCGAGTCGAGGACCGACGGCGTCTCGATCGAGCCGGAGCCGGCCATGGGCGTGCGCGCGGGCGCGACCGGCCGCCTCTTCCTCGAGGGAGCCGAGCTCGCGGGCGACGCGCTGCTGGGCCAGGGAGAGGCCGAGACCTACGCGGAGTGCGTGGCGCTCGCGCGCCTCGGCTGGTGCGCGCTCGCCGTCGGCACCGCACGCGCGGTGCTCGACCACGTCATCCCCTACGTCAACGAGCGCGAGGCCTTCGGCGAGCCGATCAGCCATCGCCAGGCAGTGGCGTTCGCGGTAGCCGACATCGGCATCGAGCTCGAGGGCATGCGGCTGGCCACCCTGCGAGCGGCAAGTCGCGCCGACCAGGGCAAGAGCTTCGCCCGCGAGGCGGCGCTCGCGCGCCGCCTGTGCGCTGACAAGGGGGCGAAGATCGGCTCCGACGGCGTCGGGCTGCTCGGCGGCCACGGCTACGTCAAGGAGTACCCGGTGGAGCGCTGGTACCGCGACCTCCGTGCGGCGGGCGTCATGGAGGGCGCCCTGCTCGTCTAGGGCGAGGAGAACGACATGATCAATCTCGAGGTTCCCAAGAAGTTCGGCGGGCTCATCGCCCAGTCGCAAGAGATCGCACGCGAGGTCTTTCGTCCGAACTCGCGACGCTACGACCGCGAGGAGCACACCTACCCCAAGGAGCTCGACATGCTCCGCGCCGTCATCGAGGGCGCCGAGGAGGGGGGAGGGATCGGCGGCGCGGGGGCCACGGGCGTGCGCTCGAGCGACGGTGCAAGCGCGGCGTCGGAGGGCAACCGCAACGGAAGCAACATGGCGAGCGTGCTCGCCATCACCGAGCTGTGCTGGGGCGACGTCGGCCTGCTGCTCTCGATGCCGGGCCAGGGCCTCGGCAACTCGGCGATTGCCTCCGTGGCCAACGAGCAGCAGCTCGACCGTTTCCACGGCCAGTGGGCGGCGATGGCGATCACCGAGCCCGAGGCGGGCTCCGACTCGGCCGCGATCCGCACGACCGCGCGCCTCGACGGCGACGAGTACGTCCTCAACGGCGAGAAGATCTACGTGACCTCGGGCGAGCGTGCCGATCTGCTCGTCGTGTGGGCGACGCTCGACCGCTCGCAGGGCCGCGCGGCCATCAAGTCGTTCGTCGTCCCGCGCGACAACCCCGGCCTCAAGCTCATCCGCGTCGAGGACAAGCTGGGCATCCGTGC
>DAIOHA010000222.1:0-1921 GCA_036744955.1 Thermoleophilaceae bacterium
AGGCATCGGCCGAGTAGCCGTCGGCCCCGACGGCGTCCGCGTACTCCTGGGTGACCGGCGCGCCTCCGACCATGACCGCGACCTTGTCGCGCACGCCGGCCTTCTGGAGCGCGTTGATGTTCGCCTTGAACATCGGCATCGTCGTGGTCAGGAACGCGCTGAAGCCGACGATGTCGGGCTCGTTCTTGTTGATCTCCTCGACGAACTTCTCGGGCGGCACGTTGACGCCGAGGTCGATCACCGTGAAGCCCGCGCCCTCGAGCATGATGTTGCAGAGGTTCTTGCCGATGTCGTGCACGTCGCCCTTGACCGTCCCCATCAGGAACGTGCCGAGCGGCTTGGCGCCCGTCTCGGCGAGCAGCGGGCGCAGGATGTCGAGCGCGCCCTGCATCGCACGCGCGGCGATCAGCATCTCGGGCACGAAGTAGTCGCCGCGCTCGAACCGCGCGCCGACCTCCTCGAGCGACGGGATCAGCGCGTCGTAGAGCATCCGGCCCGGTTCGAGGCCGGCCTCGAGGCCCTGGTTCACGCCGTCGGCGACGGTCGGCGCATTGCCGACCAGCGTCTCCTCGTAGAGGAGCGTGAGGATCTCGTCGTGGGTCATGCGGCGGTGACTCCCTCGGGACGATGGCCGAGCTGCTCCCCGAGCGCCCGGGCCTGCTTGATCACGATCGGTTGCAGCTCCGCGACCCGCCGCCGCGAGAGCCGCAGGGTCGGGCCGGACACGCTGAGCGCGGCGACCGCGCGGCCGGACTCGTCGAGCACGGGCGCGGCGACCGCGCTCAGCCCCAGCTCGAGCTCGTCGACCGCCGTGGCGAAGCTCTCGCGCCGGACGGTGGCGAGCTCGGCGGCGAGCAGGGCCGGCTCGGTGATCGTGCGCGAGGTTCGCGCCTCGAGCTGGCCCTCGGCCGCGCCGGCGGCGGCGAAGGCCAGCAGCACCTTGCCGTTCGCGGAGCAGTGGTAGGGGACGCGGCGGCCGACCCAGTGGCTCGTGCCGAGGAAGTGGCGGCTCTCGACCTGGGCGAGGTGGTCGACGCCCGCGGGCGAGGCGACCGCGACGTTGATCGTCTCCCCCGTCGCCTCGGCGAGTGCGGCCATCGGGCGCTCGGCGGCCTCGACGATCCGCCGCGCGGACACGCCGCGGCCGGCGTAGCGGGCGACCACCGGGCCGGCGCGGAAGGCGCCGCGCAACCCCTCCTGCTCCACGAGCCCGTTGCGCTCGAGCGCGCCGAGCAGGCGCGAGGCGGTGCTCTTCGGGAGGCCGGCGTCGGCGGCGAGCTCGCCGAGCGGTCGCGGCGCCTCCGACTCGAGCACGAGCGCGAGGAGCTGGGCGCCGCGGTCGATCACCTGCGTCCCGGGTGTGGGTTGGAACTCTTGTTCCACGATAGATATATTACGATCTCCGAGCGCGACGTCAAGGACTGGAGCCGCATGTACGTCAACGAGATGCCCCGCTACGAGATCCTGAGCGAGGAGGCGATGGACGTCCTCGACCGCGGCTGGCGCCGGATCGTCTCCGAGCTGGGGATCGAGTTCATGCTCCCCGAGGCGGTCGAGTACTTCCGCGCCGCGGGGCAGAAGGTCGAGGAGAACAAGGTCTTCCTCGACCCGGAGTTCGTGCTCGAGCAGGTCGCGAAGGCGCCGCGCGAGTTCGACCTCGTGGCGCGCAACCCGGAGCGCTCCGTGCACGTGGGCGGCGACCACATGATCTTCTCGGGCGTCTACGGCCCGCCGTTCGTGCGCGACGGCGCCACCCGGCGCGACGCGAAGATGGCCGACTTCGAGAACTTCGTCCGGCTCGCGCAGTCCTTCCCCGAGCTCGACTCGGCCGGCGGCACGATCGTCGAGCCCGAGGACCGGCCGCTCGACTCGCGCCACCTCGACATGGTCTACGCGCTGCAGACGCTGTCGGACAAGCCGT
>DAIOHA010000223.1:0-1913 GCA_036744955.1 Thermoleophilaceae bacterium
CCGAGCAGGGCGAAGGTGTAGTCGACCGCGATGCCCCGCGTGTAGGAGTAGACCTGGTTGCCCTCGGCTTCGTTCCAGTCGACGTCGTTGAGGAGCTTGCGGCACTCGTTCGTCTTGCGAACGTAGTTCTCGTACAGCTTGTAGTGGTCCTCCATCGTTTCCTTGGAGATGCCGTCGAGCTCCTTGTCGAAGGCGGCGAACTTCTGGGACTCCAGCTCCTGCCAGGGCATGTCGCTCCTATCCGTTGCGGTCGTCTTGGCTGCGCGTGTCCTTCCCAGGGGCATCGCCCTCAAACACCGCCGGAGGCGTGCGGGGGCTCGGCTACTCTGCGCCCGATGGGCTCGCCCTTCGCCGGACGGCGACTGCACCTGATCGGCGTCGGCGGAGCGGGGATGAGCGGCCTCGCGCTCGTCGCGCGATCGCTCGGGGCAGAGGTGACGGGGTCCGATCGAGCGGAGTCCTCTTACACCGAGCGCCTGCGCGAGTCGGGGCTCGAGCCGCGGATCGGTCACTCGGCGGACGCGCTGCCCGCGGGCGCCGAGGTCGTGGTATCGACGGCGATCGGCGACGACAACCCCGAGCTCGCGGCCGCGCGCGCGGCGGGCGCCCAAGTGCTTCACCGCTCGGACCTGCTGACCGAGATCGCCGGGCTCCGGCGCGCGATCGCGGTCAGCGGCGCCCACGGGAAGACCACGGTCGCGGCGATGACGGCGCACGCGCTGATCGAGGCCGACCGCGACCCGGCGTACCTGATCGGCGGCGAGCTGCGCTCGACCGGTGTCAACGCCGCCTGGGGCGATGGGCCGATCGTCGTCGAGGCCGACGAGTCCGACCGCTCCTTCCTCAAGCTCTCGCCCGAGGTCGCGGTGGTCACGAACGTCGAGCTCGACCACCACACGACCTACGCCTCGGGCGCCGAGCTCGAGGCGGCGATGGCGGAGTTCGCGCGGTCGGCCCGCGTGGTCGTGGCCTGGGAGTGGGCGGCGGATGGTCTCGCTCCCGGAGACCGCGGCCGCGCGGTGACCTACGGCATCGAGGGCGGTGACCTGGCCGCCGAGGGCGTCGACATGCGGCCGTACGGCTCGCGTTTCTCCGTAGATGGGGTAAAGGTCGAGCTCGCCGTCCCCGGCCACCACAATGTCCTCAACGCCCTTGCCGCCTTCGCCGCGTGCCGCGAGGTCGGCGTGGAGATCGCGGAGGCCGCGGCGGGCCTCGCGAGCTTCTCGGGAGCGGGCAGGCGCTTCGAGCCGCGCGGGCACACGGAGTCTGGCGCCGACGTCTACGACGACTACGCGCACCACCCTACGGAGGTGCGGGCCACGCTCGAGGCCGCGCGCGAGCTGGGCGCCGACCGGGTCTTCGCCTGCTTCCAGCCGCACCTGTTCTCGCGCACTCGCCACCTCGCGCGCGAGTTCGGGGCGGCGCTCGCGCTCGCCGACGTCGTCGTCGCGCTCGACGTCTATCCCGCGCGCGAGCGGCCCGAGGACTACCCGGGCGTGACGGGTCGGCTCGTCGCCGTCGCGGCGGCCGACGCGGCGCGCGGGCGCCCGGTCTTCTGGGCGCCGCGAATGGCCGACGCCGAGAGCCTGCTGCGCAGCGAGTTGCGCCGCGGCGACGCCCTGCTCACGCTTGGGGCCGGCGACGTCGACCGGCTCGCCGCGGCGCTCACCTCCGAGCAGTCCCCCGAGCTCCCGCGCGCATGAGCGGGTCGGAGCCGCCGGCGGCCGTCGAGCGCGACTTCCCGCTCGAGCGCCTCACGACCGTCCGTACCGGCGGTCCTGCCGACTTCTTCGCGCGCGCGCGGGAGCTCGCCACGCTCGAGGAGTTGCTCGGTTGGGCGGGAACGGAGGAATTGCGAGTAGGAGTGGTCGGCTCGGGGTCGAATCTGCTCGTTGCCGATGCGGGCTTCCGGG
>DAIOHA010000224.1:0-1894 GCA_036744955.1 Thermoleophilaceae bacterium
CGGTGCTCGTCTCCCACCTGCACGCCGACCACTTCCTCGACCTCATCCCGTGGTCGTATGCGCTCACCTACGCGCCGCGGCAGCAGCCCGTGCCCGTCGACCGCTGGGAGGGAACGCAGGCGCCCGCCCGCCCGCGGCTGATCGCGCCCGTGGGCGCGCGTGACGTCTTCCGCCGCGTCGCCGGCGCTTGGGGGCCCGAGGAGCTCGTCGAGAACGCCTTCGCGCTCGAGGAGTACGAGGAGCGCGCGCGACCCGAAGAGGGCGCGTTGCGCTTCCGCTTCCGCTCGGTGCCGCACTTCGCCCAGACCTTCGCGTGCCGCGTGACCGCGGACGACGAGGGCGCGTCGCTGGTCTTCGGAGCCGACTCGGGACCCAACGACGCCCTCGTCGAGTTCGCCGAGGGCGCCGACCTGCTGCTCGCCGAGGCCACGTTGCCGCGCCCCGAGCGCGAGGGGCCGCGCGGGCACATGACCGCGCGCGAGGCGGGCGACCACGCGGCGCGCGCCGGCGTCGGGCGCCTCGTGCTCACCCACATCTCCGACGAGCTCGACGCGCTCGCCGCGCGCAAGGCCGCCGCCGAGGCCTTCGGAGGCCCCGTCGAGGTCGCGCGCGAGGGGGCGACGTTCGAGGTCTAGGCGCGCGCCCGGCGGGAATAGGCTGTCGGTAACACCGTGCCCCAAGACCCCTTTGCCACCTTCGAGCGCATGCGGCGCGACATGGACGAGCTTTTCGGCGGCGCCCTCGAGCGCGGGGCGCCGACCCACCGGCGCGGCTTCTCGCCGCGCGTCGACGTCTTCTACGAGGGCGACCCGCCGCGCGCGATCGTTCACGCCGAGCTGCCGGGCGTCGACATATCCGAGGTGCGGCTCGAGATCCGCGGACGCAAGCTCCTGATCGCGGGCGTCCGCAGGGCCCAGCCTTCCGAGGGGCGCGTCTACCAGCAGATCGAGATCGAGCACGGGCCCTTCCGGCGCGTCGTCGAGCTCGGTGCCGACGTCGCGAGCGACCGCGCGGGCGCCACCTACGACGACGGCGTGCTGCGTGTGGAGGTGCCGCTCAAGCCGCGCGAGCCCGAAGGCCGGCGCGTCCCCATCGGCTCGGCGCGGGGCGGAGCCGAGCCCGCCGGCGACGAGGGCACCGGGGCCGCGGGATGAGCATCGAGATACCCGGCTTCTCGCCTCCGGGCGCGGGCGAGCCCGCGGCCGGCGCGCCGAGCGGCGACGGCGCCCTGCCCTCGGCGCTCCCCATCCTCCCCCTCCGCGACAACGTCTCGTTCCCGGCCACGCTGACGCCCCTCGCGATCGGCCAAGAGCGCTCGATCCGGCTCGTTAACGAGGTGCTCGGGGGCAACCGCATGCTCGCCATGGTCGCCTCGCGCGCGCCCGAGGTCGAGACCCCGAGCCCCGAGCAGCTGCACGAGGTCGGCGTCGTCGGCGTCGTCGCGCGCATGATGAAGGTGCCAGACGGGACGCTGCGGATCCTCGTGCAGGGGACGGAGCGCGTGCGGCTCGGCCGATTCGTCGCCACGGAGCCCTACCTCGTGGCGACGATCGAGCGCGAGCCCGACACCGTCGAGCAGACGACGGAGCTCGAGGCGCTCGTGCGCAACCTCCAGTCGACGTTCTCCGAGGTGATCGAGGGCGTACCCTACCTCCCCGACGAGCTCCAGATGGCCGTGGCCAACGTCGACGACCCGTCCGAGCTCGGCTACCTGATCGCCGGTGCGCTGCGCATCGGCACCGAGGAGAAGCAGAGCCTGCTCGAGGAGCGCGACGTGCCCGTGCGCCTGCGCCGGCTCGCCGAGATCCTCGCGCGCGAGCGCGAGCTGATCTCGATCGGCTCGCGCATCCAGTCGCAGGTGCAGGGCGAGATGGAGCGCGGCCAGCGCGAGTAC
>DAIOHA010000225.1:0-1869 GCA_036744955.1 Thermoleophilaceae bacterium
CCTCGTTGCGGATCTTCTCGGAGTCGGCGTCGAAGTCGAGCAGGATGCGCGCGGCGACGCCCTCGTTCTCGCGCACGAGGCCGAGCAGGATGTGCTCCGTGCCGATGTAGTTGTGGCCGAGCGAGAGCGCCTCGCGCAGCGCGAGCTCGAGCACCTTCTTCGCGCGCGGGGTGAACGGGATCTGGCCGGAGGTGACCTCCTCGCCCGAGCCGACGATGCGCACGACCTGAGCGCGCACGCGCTCCACGGTGATGTCGAGCGACTCGAGCACTCGGGCGGCGAGCCCCTCCTCCTCGCGCAGCAGCCCGAGCAGGATGTGCTCGGTGCCGATGTAGTTGTGCTTCAGGATGCGTGCTTCCTCTTGAGCGAGGACCACCACCTGACGGGCCCGTTCGGTGAAGCGCTCAAACACGGCTGGTTCCCTTCGTAGTCGATCCGGGTCGACTGGATGCCCGGATCACTCACCTCCTTATCGGCGAGGGACCGATGAGAGATGAGCGCCTGGTACCCGATCGCCCGCGGGCCAGTCTACCAACGGGGGTGACGGCGGAGAGGGGCCTTGCGCCGGCCGAGCGCGCGAGGTGCGAGACGTTATCCGGGCCTTAACCGCGTCCGGTCGGCTAGCGCATCGCCGGGAAGAGCACGACCTCGCGGATGGACCGCCGTCCCGACAGCAGCATCACGAGCCGATCGATGCCGAGGCCGAGACCGCCCGTCGGGGGCATGCCGTGCTCGAGCGCACGGACGAAGTCCTCGTCATAGGGGTGGGCCTCCTCGTCCCCCGCGGCGAGCTCGCGCCGCTGGGCCTCGAAGCGCGCGCGCTGGTCGTCGGGATCGTTGAGCTCGGAGAAGGCGTTGGCGATCTCGATCCCGCCGGCGAAGCACTCGAAGCGCTCTACGAGGCGCTCCTCGGGCCGCGCCGAGCGGTGCGCCTTCGCGAAAGGCGACAACTCCTCGGGGTAGTCGAAGACGAAGGTCGGCTGCTTGAGGCGAGGCTCGATGTGCTTCGACAGGAGGTCGTCGACGAGCCGCGGCCACGTCTCCGATGGGTCGAGCTCGATGCCGCGCTCGCTCGCGGCCGCGACGAGCGACCTCGAGTCGCGCGCGGCGAGGACGTCAACGCCCGTTCGCTCCTCGATCGCCGCGCGCAGCGTGGTGCGCCGCCACGGCGGCGAGAAGTCGACCTCCCCCTCGTACCTGACCTCGCGGGCCACGTGCGCGACGAGCTCCTCGAGGCGGGCCGCGGCATCCTCGTAGTCGGCGTATGCCTCGTACCACTCGAGCATGGTGAACTCGGGGTTGTGCTTGGGCGAGACGCCCTCGTTGCGGAAGTCCTTGCCGAGCTCGTACACGCGCTCGAGGCCCCCGACCACGAGCCGCTTGAGGTAGAGCTCGGTGGCGATGCGCAGGTAGAGGTCGCGCCCGAGCTGGTTGTGATGGGTGACGAACGGACGCGCGGCCGCGCCCCCGTAGAGGGGCTGGAGCACCGGCGTCTCGACCTCGAGGAAGCCGTGGGCGTCGAGGTAGCGGCGGATGGCCGAGACCACGCGCGAGCGCAGCGCGAAGAGCTCGCGGGCGTCCTCGTTGGCGATCAGGTCGAGCTCGCGCCGGCGATAGCGCGTCTCGGTGTCCTCGAGGCCGTGGAACTTCTCGGGCGGCGAGCGCAGCGCCTTGGCGAGCAGCGTCCAGTCCTCGACGCGCAGCGACAGCTCACCGCGCCGACTTCGGAAGGCGACGCCGTCGACGCCGACGAGGTCGCCGAGGTCGAGCGAGGTGAGGCGCTCGAAGCCCTCCTCGCCGAGCACGTCGAGGCGGGCGTGCAGCTGGATCCGGCCCGAGCGATCGACGAGGTCGAGGAAGGCGGCCTTG
>DAIOHA010000226.1:0-1849 GCA_036744955.1 Thermoleophilaceae bacterium
CCGCGTCCTTGAGCGGGATGCACTTCTGGTAGTAGAAGCGGTTCGCGACCCAGCGTTGCAGCTCCTCGCGCGTGAGCTCGCCCCCGTCCATGCGCCGGTGGAGCGGATGCAGGTTGTGGTAGCGCGACCCCTGCGCGCGCAGGCGGGCGATGAAATCCTCACTCACAGAACGACCTCGAGGCCATCGTAGGCGACCTCGACGCCCGCCCGCACGACCGCCTCGCGCTCGGGCGAGTCCTCGAGCAGGATCGGGTTCGTGTTGTTGATGTGCACGAGGATCTTGCGCGGCCGCTCCAGCGCCGCGAGCACCTCCAGGCTGCCGCCTGGGCCCGCCAGCGGCACGTGCCCCATGTCGCGCGCGCTGCGGTCCGAGATGCCGAGCCGTGCGAGGTCGTCGTCGTGCCAGAACGTGCCGTCGACGAGCACGACGTCGCTCGACGCGAGCCGAGCGACCACGCCCTCGTCGAGTCGGGCGAGCCCGGGAACGTAGGTGACGGTGCCCCCGCTGTCGCGGAAGACGAGTCCGGTGGCCTCGAGCTCCACGCCGTCGAGATAGCGCGGGGCATCACCTCCCGCCGGGAACGGCTCGACCTCCAGGCTCGAGCCGTCGAGCGGCCCGGGTTCGAGCGTCTGCCATTCGGCGCCGCAGTAGCGCTCGAGCATCGTCAGCACGGGATATCCCTCGCGCAGCGCGCGCCCGACGCCTGCGGCGCCGAAGACGCGGATCGGCGTCGCCGACTCGCGCATCAGGAGCAGCCCGGCGGTGTGGTCGATCTCGGCGTCGGTCAGCACCACGCCGGCCACCGGCGGCGCGCGGACGCCGGCGGCGGGCGCGCCGAGCGTCTCGATCTGCTGGCGCAGGTCAGGAGACGCGTTGACGAGGAACCACGGCCCGTCGCCCCCGCGGACCGCGAGCGAGGACTGGGTGCGCGGGACCGCGCGCTCACCCGCGCGTGCGGCGTCGCATACCCGGCAGCGGCAGTTCCATTGCGGATAGCCTCCGCCGGCAGCGGAGCCGAGGACGCGAACGCGCACGCGGCGGGTTCAGCCTCCTCTTACCGCTTGAACAGGTAGGACGTGACCTCGGAGCACAGGTCGACCATCTCGAACTTCGGCTTGACCCACGTCATAGTGCCTCCTTCATGGTTGTTGACGTAACGGCAGAAGACCCGTACGCGATCGGGGCCGACCTCGTGGCCGCCGCCGGAGCACGGGCGTCGCAGCTGGGCGCGCCGGACCGCGCGGTGGCCGAGGCGGATCCGGTCGCGATCGTCTACGCGGACCCCGCGCCGCTGGCCGTCGTGGCGCTCGAGCCCGACGTCGAAGGCCTGCGAACCGCTGCGGCGCGTGCGGTGCGCGCGTGCCGCGGTGGAGGGACGGTCGCCTGGGCGCTCGACCCGTCGCTGCCCGTCTCCGCCGAGGACCAGGTGCGCGCGCTGGCCGAAGGCGCCGTCATCGGCGGCTACGACGCCCGCAAGTGGCAGAGCGGCGAGCCACGGCGCGGCGTCGAGCGCTTCGTGATCTGCGGCGACGACACGCTCGGGCCGGTGGTCGACCGCGCGGCGCTCGTCGCCCGCTGGACGAACACCGCCCGCGAGCTGGTCGACGCGCCGCCGAACATCGTCTCCCCGGCCGGCCTCGAGGAACGCGCGGCGGCCGTGCCAGGGCTCCGCACCGAGACGATCGACCCCGACGAAGCGGGGCTCGGCGCCCTGGCCGCCGTCGGCGGGAGCGGTCCGATCGATCCGCGGCTGCTCGTGCTCCGGCACGAGCCGCCCGACGCGCCGGACGCGCCGCGGCTCGCGCTCGTCGGGAAGGCCGTCACGTTCGACACGGGCGGCTACTTCCT
>DAIOHA010000227.1:0-1834 GCA_036744955.1 Thermoleophilaceae bacterium
CGCCCCTGCTCGAGGTCGACGAGGAACATGTTGCCGGGCTGGAGGCGGCCCTTGGTCACCACCTCCTCGGGCGGCGCCTCGAGCACGCCGGTCTCCGAGGCGAGCACGACGATCCCGTCGCGGGTGAGCTGCCAGCGTCCCGGGCGCAGCCCGTTGCGGTCGAGCGTCGCACCGAGCGTGCGACCGTCGGTGAAGGCGACCGCGGCCGGGCCGTCCCACGGCTCCATGAGGCACGAGTGGAAGGCGTAGAAGTCACGCTCCTGGTGGCCCATGTCCGGGTTGCGCTCCCACGCCTCGGGCACCATCGTCATCAGCGCGTGGGGCAGCGAGCGACCCGCGAGCACGAGCAGCTCGAGCACGTTGTCGAAGGTCGCGGAGTCCGAGCCGCCGGGGCGAACGACGGGCAGGATCTTGTCGAGGTCGTCGCCGAACAGGTCGCTCGCGAGCTGCGACTCGCGCGCGCGCATCCAGTTGACGTTGCCGCGGAGCGTGTTGATCTCGCCGTTGTGCGCGATGTAGCGGTAGGGGTGCGCGAGCTCCCAGCTCGGGAACGTGTTGGTCGAGAAGCGCGAGTGGACGAGCGCGAGCGCGGTCTTCGTGCGCTCGTCGCGCAGGTCGGGGAAGTAGCCGCGCAGCTGCGGCGAGGTGAGCATGCCCTTGTAGACGAGCGTCCGGCTCGAGAACGAGGGGATGGCGAGGTCGTGCTCGGGGTCGGCGCGCTCGATCACCCGGCGAATGACGTAGAGCTTGCGCTCGAAGGCGTCCTCGTCCGCGGCGAGCTCGGTCGAGGCGCCTACGAAGACCTGGCGGATGACGGGCTCGACAGCGCGCGCGCTCGGGCCGGGGACCGAGCCGTCGACTGGGACGTCGCGCCAGCCGAGCAGCGTCTGCCCCTCGGCGCCGATCGTCTCCTCGACGAGGCGCTCCAGCTCCGCGCGCCGGTCGTCCTCGCGCGGCAGGAACAGGACGCCTATGCCGTAGCGGCCGCGCTCGGGGAGCTCGAAGCCGGCGGCCGCCCGCAGGAACTCGTCGGGCATCTGGAGCAGGATCCCGGCGCCATCGCCCGTGTCGATCTCGGCGCCGCTCGCGCCGCGGTGCTCGAGGCGGTCGAGCACGTCGAGCGCCTTGACGACCGTCGTGTGGGCCGGGCGGTTCGAGAGGTCGGCGACCGCGCCGATGCCGCACGCGTCGTGCTCGAATCGAGGGTCGTAGAGGCCAGCGGCCCCGGGTAGAAGCGCAGTGGTCATGGTGGCTCTGGGAAGAGGGGCACCCCTCCGGCGTGGGGCCGGCGGATGAATGGTACCGACGCGGCGCTGCACGGCTAGGTGGCGTAGGCCCCCCGGGCCACCACGCGAGCCCGTGGAGGAGTAGGATTCTGCCTTGGGAGCGAGCTAAACAGACACGGGGGCCGGAGCGTGCCGGCGCGCCATGACGTAGAGGGCGAGGTCTACTCCCGGCTCTACGGGCCGGCGACGGCCCTCGGGCGCGAACGCTCGGGGGTGCTGGTCGTCGACGACCCATCGCTCGAAGCCTCTGATCCGGGCGAAGTGGACGCCCGAGCCGGGCGCCGAGGACGCGGCTGGCGCGCGGCGGTGCGGGCGCGGGCGCGCGCGTGGCTGGCGACGGGGTCGCTTCGATCGCCCTCGGCGCCCCGCCGAGGCAGCGTCGTGGCCCCGCGACCGAGCCTGGCGCGCGCCGTGGCCCTGCTGGCGCTCGGGGCGGCCCTCCTCGTGACCGCCGCGCTCGGCGCGATCCTGCCCGACCCGGTCACCGAGGCAACTCCGGACGGGGCGCGTGCAACCGGCCCGAAGGCGACGGAGCGCGGACGCGCCTC
>DAIOHA010000228.1:0-1815 GCA_036744955.1 Thermoleophilaceae bacterium
AGGAGGCGCCGCCGCACCCGCGCCTGACGAGCTGCCAGAAGTGCTTCCGCACGCCCGACATCGAGGTCGTCGGCACGACCACCCGGCACCTCACGTTCTTCGAGATGCTCGGCAACTTCTCGCTCGGCGACTACTTCAAGGAGGGCGCGGTCGAGTTCGCGTGGGAGCTGTCGCTCGAGGGCTTCGGCTTCGACCCCGAGCAGATCTGGGTGACGGTGTTCGAGGGCGACGAGGAGCTCGGCCTCGGGCTCGACGAGGAGGCGGTCGAGGCGTGGCTGGCGGTCGGGGTGCCGCGCGAGCGGATCGTGCCCTGCCCGCGCTCGGAGAACTTCTGGCAGGCCGGCACGACCGGTCCCTGCGGGCCATGCTCCGAGCTCTACCTCGACCGCGGCGTGCAGTGGGGCAAGCCGGACGATCTCCCGGGCGGCGACAACGAGCGCTTCCTCGAGTACTGGAACCTCGTGTTCATGCAGTACGACCAGAACCCGGTCGGGACGCTCACGCCGCTGCCGGACCAGAACATCGACACCGGCCTGGGCCTCAACCGGATGGCGCTCATCCAGCAGGGCACGGACTCCATCTTCGAGACGGACCAGTTCCTGCCGCTCATCCGGCTCGGCGAGGAGCTGTCGGGCCGGAGGTACGGCAGCGACTTCGACACGGACCGCGCGCTGCGGATCCTCGCCGACCACACACGCGGCATGTCCTTCCTCGTCGCCGACGGCGTCGTGCCCTCGAACGAGGATCGCGGCTACGTGCTGCGCCGCGTCATGCGCCGCGCGATCCTCCAGGGCCGCCGGATCGGGATCGAGGACGCGTTCCTGACGCGCTTCTCCGCGGTCGTGCGCGAGCTGATGGCCTCCGCCTACCCGGAGCTCCACGCGGAGGCGGACGCCGTCGACATGTGGCTCGCGCGCGAGGAGCAGCAGTTCGGCCAGACGCTCGAGCAGGGGACGCGGATCCTCGACGAGCACATCGAGCGGGCGAAGGAGGCCGACGAGGAGGGGATCGGCGCCGAGCAGGCCTTCCAGCTCCACGACACCTACGGCTTCCCGTTCGAGCTGACCGTCGAGCTCGCGGCCGAGCAGGGCCTCGGCGTCGACGCCGCCGGCTTCGAGGACCTGATGGAGGACCAGCGCACGCGGGCGCGCGCGAGCGCCGGCCGCGGCGGCCAGGACGCGCTGCGCGAGCGCGTCCGCGCGTTCGCCGACGCGGGCTCGCCGACGACGTTCACCGGCTACGAGCGCACGGAGCAGGCGACCGCGGTCGAGGCGGTCACGGCGGAGAACGGGCGCGTGCTGCTCAAGCTCGTCGAGTCGCCGTTCTACGCGACGGGCGGCGGGCAGGTCGCCGACGCCGGCGTCGTCGAGTGCGAGGCCGGCGACTGCCGCGCGCGCGTCGTCGACGTCGTGCGCCTCGGCGACGACCAGGCGCTCGTGCTCGAGCCCGAGGTCGGCGAGCTCCATCCGGGGGAGCGCGTGGTCGCGCGCGTCGATCCCGCGCACCGCCGCCCGACCGCCTGCAACCACACCGCGACCCACCTCCTGCACGCGGCGCTGCGCCGGCGCGTCGGCACCCACGTCCGCCAGGCCGGCTCCTACGTCGGGCCCGACAAGCTGCGCTTCGACTTCACCCATTCCCAGCCGCTCACCCCGGGCGAGCTGCGCGACGTCGAGGACCAGGTCAACGCGTGGATCCTCCAGAACAACCCGGTGCGGGCGATCACCACCACGCTCGACGAGGCCAAGGCACTCGGCGCCACCGCGCTGTTCGGCGAGAAGTACGGCGAGGTCGTGCGGATGGTCGAGGTCGGCG
>DAIOHA010000229.1:0-1784 GCA_036744955.1 Thermoleophilaceae bacterium
GAGCAAGAAGGAGGCCTCCGACGCGGGCGCCGGGCGCGCCGCGTACCCGGCCGCGCCCGAGCCGCCGCTCGACCACCTCGTCGCGGCCGCGGCGGCGCGGCGCGCGGCCTCCTCCTCGGCGCGGTCGGTCAGCTCTGGCGGCACCTCGGCGAGGAAGCGGCTCGGCACGTTCCACTCGCGCCCCCCGTAGAGCGCCCGCGTGCGCGCGTAGGTGAGCCAGAGCTCGCGCCGCGCACGCGTGATGCCGACGTAGCAGAGCCGGCGCTCCTCCTCGAGGTCGCCGGACTCGATCGCCCGCATGTGCGGGAAGACGCCGTCCTCGAGCCCGATCAGGAACACGATCGGGAACTCGAGCCCCTTGGCGTTGTGGAGGGTCATGAGCGTGAGTGTGCCCTCCTCGTCGCCCAGGGCATCCTGGTCGGAGAACAGCGCTATCTGCTGGAGGAACTCCTCGACGGAGGGCTCCTCGGCCGCCGCGTCGTACTCGCGCGCAACGCCGACGAGCTCCTCGAGGTTCTCGAGCCGGCCCTGGGCCTCGATCGTGCGCTCGGCCTCGAGCGCGTCCCGGTAGCCCGTCTCGCGCAGGGTCTCGTCGAGCAGGTCGCCGACCGAGGCACCGCCCTCGGCGCGCTCGCGCAGGCGCTCCATCGTGGACACGAAGCGCCTGATCGCCTTGATCGCCGCGGCGCCGAGGCCGGGCACCACCTCCGGGTCGCGCGCGACGTCCCAGACCGGCTCGCCGACCGTGTTCGCGTGCGAGACGATCCTCGCCTGCGTCGTGTCGCCGATCCCGCGCCGCGGCGAGTTGACGACGCGGCCGAAGCACACGACGTCCTGCGGGTTGACGAGCAGCGTCAGGTAGGCGAGCGCGTCCTTGACCTCGGCGCGCTCATAGAACTTCGTCCCGCCGATGACCTGGTAGCCGACGCCGTAGCGGACGAGCGTGTCCTCGAGCACGCGGCTCTGCGCGTTCGTTCGGTAGAAGACGGCGATCTCATCGCGCGAGGTGCCCGCGTCGACGAGGCGCTCGACCTCGCCGGCGACCAGCCGCGCCTCGGCGTGCTCGTCCTCGCACTCGCGCACTTGCAGGGGGTCACCCTGCCCGAGGTCGGTCCACAGCTCCTTCGACTTGCGCGCGCGGTTGTTCGACACGACCGCGTTGGCCGCCGAGAGGATGGTCTGTGTCGAGCGATAGTTCTGCTCGAGCTTGACGACGCGGGCGTCCGGAAAGTCGTCCTCGAAGTCGAGGATGTTGCGCACGTCGGCGCCGCGGAAGGCGTAGATCGACTGATCATCGTCGCCGACCACGCACAGGTTGCGGTGCTCCTCCGACAGGAGCTGGAGCCAGCGGTACTGCGCGCGGTTGGTGTCCTGGTACTCGTCGACGAGCACGTAACGGAACGCGGACTGATAGCGCTCGCGCACCTCCGGAAAGAGCTCGAGCACGTTGACGCAGCGCACGAGCAGGTCGTCGAAGTCGAGCGCGTTCATCGCGTGCGCGCGCTGCTCGTACAGCTCATACACGTCCGCCGCGGTCTGCTCGAAGAACGAGGACACCCGCTCGCGGTAGGCGCCGGCGTCCTCGAGCTGGTTCTTGGCGTCGGAGATTTGACGCTTGATCGAGCGTGGCGTGAGGCGCTTCGCGTCGACGTCGAGCTCCTCGAGGCAGGCCTTGACGAGCCGCACCGAGTCGGCCTCGTCGTAAATCGTGAACGAGCGCGTGTAGCCGAGGCGGTGCGCGTCCGAGCGGAGCATGCGCGCACACGCCGAGTGGAAGGTCATGA
>DAIOHA010000230.1:0-1765 GCA_036744955.1 Thermoleophilaceae bacterium
CGCGGAGCCACACGCGAGGACTTCGAGCGCGAGATCCGCTACCTGCACAAGCTGCACGAGATCCTGGAGCGGCGCGCACGCGAGGCCGCCGCGCCGGCGATGGTCTTCCAGGAGGCTGACCTGTCGGTGCGCGTGGTGCGCGACATCTTCTCGGGGCAGTTCGAGCAGGCGGTCGTCGACGACGAGGGTCAGCACCGCCGACTCACCTCTTTCTTCACCCGCACGGCGCCCGAGCTCGTCGACCGCGTCGAGCACTACATCGGCGAGGAGCCCCTGTTCGAGCGCTACGGCGTCGAGGAGGCGCTCACCTCGACGCTCTCGCGCCGCGTCGACCTGCCCTCGGGCGGCTACCTGATGATCGACTACGCCGAGGCGATGACCGTGATCGACGTCAACTCGGGGTCGTTCACGGGCCGCGGGCGCGGCGCGCGGCTCGAGGACACGATCACGCGCACGAACCTCGAGGCGGCCGACGAGGTCGTGCGCCAGCTCCGCCTGCGCGACATCGGAGGCATCATCGTCATCGACTTCATCGACATGGCGCGGGCGCGCAACCGCGACCAGGTGCTGAAGACCCTGCGCGGGGCGCTCGACGAGGACCGTACGAAGACCTACGTCGTCGAGATCTCGCCGCTCGGGCTCGTCGAGATGACCCGGCAGAACGTGACCGAGGGCGTGCGCGAGATCCTCACGAAGACGTGCCCGACCTGCGAGGGCGAGGGCGTCGTGCTCTCGGAGGAGACGGTCGCGCTCGACGTGGAGCGGCGCCTGCGCGAGCTCGTGGCCGAGCGCCCGAAGCCCGAGGCTTTTCTGATCGCGGTCAACCCCGAGGTCTCGAACGCGCTCATGCGCGGTCCCGGGACGCCGCCGCTGCTCGAGCTCGAAGGGGAGGTCGGTCGCCACTTCCACTTCGAGGGCTCGGAGTGGCTGCCGATCGACCACTTCGAGGTCATGCTCGAAGGCTCGCTCGACGAGGTCGAGGCGCGCGCGCTGCCATTCCAGGTCGGGCACGAGGTGCTCGTGACGATCGAGGAGCCGCACATGTATAACGAGGACGATGCCGTGGCCAAGATCGACGGCTACATCGTCTCGGTGACGGGGGCGGGACGGCTGATCGGCGAGCAACGGCTCGTGCGGGTCGAGCGCGTCGGGCGCGCTTCGGCCGACGCATCGCTCGTCGGGGGAGCGAACGGCGCGCCGACCGGCGCGCGCGACGAGGACCGCCCGGCGCGGCGGCGCCGGCGCGGGGGGCGCGGCCGCTCGCACGCCGACGCGGTGGCCGAGGGCGCGGACTAGCGGGCCGGGCGCGCGGCTACACTCCCGCGCGGCGCCCGCCCGGCGCCCCTCTCCTCATGTACGCGATCGTCAAAGTCGGAGGACGCCAATACCGCGTCGAGCAGGGCGACTCTCTGCTCGTCGACCGTATGCCGGCGGAGGAGGGCTCGACGGTCGAGCTCGAGCCGCTGCTCTTTCGCGACGACGATGCGGTGCTCGATCCGGACGGACTCGCGAGAGTGAAGGTGGAGGCCGTCGTGCGAGGCCACGAGCGCGGCGAGAAGATCCACGTGCTCAAGTTCAAGCCCAAGCGCGGCTACAAGCGCCGCATGGGCCACCGCTCGGAGCTCACCCGGCTCGAGATCAGCGAGCTCTCGGTGTCCTCGGGTGGTAAAGGCTCGCGCGGCAGCGGCTCGCGCGGCAGCGGCGCACGGGGCAGCGGCTCACGCGGACGGAAGGAGGCCGGCGATGGCGCATAAGAAGGGCCTCG
>DAIOHA010000231.1:0-1741 GCA_036744955.1 Thermoleophilaceae bacterium
CACCTGGTCTACCGCGCGTACACCGAGCCGGAGCTGGTCAGCCGATGTGGCCCGGCCGGCGCGGCCAGATGGTTAGCTGCGGGATCAACCTGCGCGTCGGGGGCCGCTGGCGCTACGTGATGACCGCAAACGAGGGCGCCGGTTCCCGAACTCGGCCGGGCGGCCGTGCAGTTCCGCTGCCCGAGAGCGGCCGAGCGGCAGACGCGCGACAATGAGCGATCGAGCGACCGGGAGAGAAGACATGGAGCTGATCGACCGCATCAAGAAGGACATCGACGACCGCCTCGAGGAACTGCGCCCGCAGATCGAGGAGATCCCCCGGCTCGAGGCGGCGCTCGCCGCGATCGGCGCGACCGGCAACGCGGACCCTAGCTCGGGCGCGCGCCGAGGCGGACCTCAGCGCCGCGCGCGCCGCGGGCAGCGCCGCGAGGAGCTGCTCCAACTGCTCAAGGGCGCCCCGGAGATCTCGGTCGCCGAGGCGGCGCGTCAGATGGGCGTCTCCGCTCCCCAGGTCTCGACGTTGCTGCGCCGCCTGCGCGAGGAGGGCGTGGTCGAGCGCGCCGACGGACGGTTTGTGGTCGTCGAGGAGACGACCTTCTCGGGCGCCGACTCAGCGGAGGACATCCCGCCGCACAGCGGCGGCGCGGAGGACGAGAGCGCAGACGAGGGCCCAAGCGCACCCGAGCCCGCCGCGGCAGGGATTGACGGCCCCGGCGTCGAGGCGCTTGCAGCGCCCGAGGGCGGAGACGAGGTCACCGACGCGCCCGAGGCCGCGCGCGACGAGGCGGGCCGCCCGCAGGCGACCTAGCGGCCGTCGCCCGCGCCCGAGCGCGGGCGCCTAGCGGTTCCCGCGGGCCATCGCCTCTAGGTCGAGCGCCTCCTCGAGCGTTTCCTCGTCGACGCCCTGCTCGCGCGCGACCTCGCGTAGCTGGCGGCCGCTGCGCGCCGCCTCCTGCACGAGCTCGGCGGCGCGGTCGTAGCCGATGTAGGGGTTGAGCGCGGTCGCGATCGCCAGCGTGTTCTCGGCGTGGCGGGTGGTCTGCTCCTCGTTCGGCTCGATGCCGTCGACGCACTTCTCGGCGAACAGCTTCGCGGCGCTCGCGAGGATGCCGATCGAGCCGAGCAGGTTGCGCGCGATGAGCGGGACGCGCACGTTCAGCTCGAACTGGCCCTGCGTGCCGGCGATGGTGATGGCCGCGTCGTTGCCGATCACCTGCGCGGCGACCTGGATCACGACCTCGGGGATGACCGGATTGACCTTGCCCGGCATGATCGACGAGCCCTTCTGGAGCTCGGGCAGGAGGATCTCGCCGAGGCCCGCCCGCGGGCCCGAGCCCATGAGCGCGAGGTCGCCGGCGATCTTGGTGAACGAGACGGCGAGGGTCTTGAGCGCCCCCGAGAGCTCGACCAGAGCGTCGCGGTTGCCCTGAGCCTCGAAGGCGTCGGCCGGCGCCTCGGCGAGCACGCCAGTCGCCTCGCGGATCTTGTCGCGCACGCGGCGGGCGAACTCCTCGTGGGTGTTCAGCCCGGTTCCGGTGGCCGTGCCGCCGAGCGGAATCTGCGAGACGCGGGGAAGCGCCGCCTCGACGCGCTCGACGCCGAGACGAACCTGCGTCGCGTAGCCCGAGAACTCCTGCCCGAGCGTGACCGGAACCGCGTCCATCAGGTGCGTCCGCCCCGCCTTGACGACGTCGGACAGCTCGTCGGCCTTGGCGGCGAACGAGTCGGCGAGGCGCTCGAG
>DAIOHA010000232.1:0-1731 GCA_036744955.1 Thermoleophilaceae bacterium
AGCAAGCTGCTCGCCCCGTTCTGCCCGTTCGTGGCCGACGAGATCTTCGAGAACCTGGACGGGTCGCTCGCCTCCGTCCACCTCGCCGACTTCCCGGAGGCCGGCGACCGCGATCTCGCGCTCGAGGAGGCGATGCGGGTCGCGCGCGAGACGGTCCGGCTGGGGCTGGCGGCGCGGGCGGGGATGAAGGTCCGCCAGCCGCTGCGCGCCGCCGTCGTGGTCGCCTCGGGCGAGGAGCGCGCGGCGATCGAGCGGCTGTCCGCGCTGGTGCGCGAGGAGCTCAACGTGAAGGAGCTGCGGTTCGTCGCCGAGGCGGGCGAGCTCGGCTCCTACGACGTCAAGCCGAACTACCGCACGCTCGGGCCGCGCTTCGGCAAGCAGATGCCGCAGGTCGCCGCGGCGGTCGCCGCGCTCGAGCCCGGGCACGTCGCGAGCGCGCTGCGCGAGGGCGCGCACGTCGGGATCAGCATCGACGGCCGCGACCACGAGCTGGGCCCCGACGACCTCGTGCTCGCCATGCAGCCGCTCGCCGGCTACCAGCTCGAGCGCGAGGGGTCGCACGCGGTGGCGCTCGAGCTCGAGCTCGACGACGAGCTGCGCCGCGAGGGGCTCGCGCGCGAGGTCGTCCACGCGATCCAGAACGCCCGCAAGGCGGGCGGGCTGCAGGTCGAGGACCGGATCGAGCTGGCCCTGAGCGGCGACGCCGAGCTGCTCGCCGCCGCCCGCGAGCACGAGCGCTACCTGGCGCAGGAGACGCTTGCGGTGCGCGTCGCCTACGACGGCGCGGACGGGACGGAGGCGGCCATCGAGGGCCGCCCCCTCCACATCACGCTGGCGCGCGCCTAGGCGAGCGCGGGCTCGATCTCGGCCTCGAGGCGCTTCTTGGGCATCGCGCCCTGGATGCGCTTGGCGACCTGGCCGTTGCGGAAGAGCAGCAGCGTCGGGATCGCCATGATCTGGTACTCGGACGCCGTCTGGAGGTTCTCGTCCGTGTTGAGCTTGACGACCTTCAGCTCGGGCCGCTCGCCGGCGATCTCCTCGACGATCGGGGCGACCATCCGGCACGGGCCGCACCAGGGGGCCCAGAAGTCGACCAGCACGGGCTGGTCGGACTCGATGACCTCGGCCTGGAAGTTGGTGTCGGTGACCTCGTTGACGCCGGCCATGTCGCTCCTTGTCGCGGGCTTACTTCAGAAAGTATAGGAGGTGCGGTCGCGGATCGCCCGCTGCCGCGCGCGGCAGGTCGGCCGTGGGGCTGAACCCGCCGGGTGACGTAGGCTTGGCGGCGTGACGAACGCCCAGATCGCCGCCGCCTTCGAGGAGCTCGCCGACCTCTACGAGCTCGACGGGGCGGTCTCCTACCGCGTCCTCGCCTACCGCACCGCCGCGAAGACCGTGCGCGAGTCCTCGGCGTCGGTCGAGCAGCTCACGCGCGACGGCAAGGTCACCGAGCTGCCGGGCATCGGCAAGACGCTCGAGACGAAGCTGCAGACGCTGATCGAGACGGGCGACATGACGCAGTCGGTCAAGCTGCGCGAGCAGTTCCCGAGCGGGCTGATCGCGATGATGCACCTGCCCGGCTTCGGGCCGAAGCGCGCGCGCCGGCTCTACGACGAGCTCGGGATCGACTCGCTGGAGGCGCTGCGCGCCGCGGCCGAGGGACAGCAGCTCCGTGGCCTGCGCGGCTTCGGCGCCAAGGCGGAGGAGAAGCTGCTCGAGACGCTCGCCGCC
>DAIOHA010000233.1:0-1731 GCA_036744955.1 Thermoleophilaceae bacterium
CGCCCTCATGTCGGTCGTGGGCTTCTTCCTCAAGCACCGCGGCGCCGTGGCGGCGCCCGCGGTCGAGTGGGGCCGGCCGCTCGCCAGCACGGTCGCGCTGTTCCGCTCGCCGGTCTACACGCTCGGCTGCGTCGTGGCCACGACGTCGTGGGGCTTCCACGTCGCGGCGCTCGCGCTCGCGCCGATCTCGCTCGTGCAGTCCGTGATCGCGGGCGGGCTCGTGCTCGTCACCGTGGTCGGGTCGCGCCTGTTCGGGGAGGAGGTCACGCGCCGCGAGTGGATCGGCGTCGGGCTCACCGCCGCCGGGCTCGCGTTCCTCGCCGCGACGCTCGAGGGCACGGGCGACTCGGCGCACGCCGACTACGGCGGCTGGGCGCTCGCGCTGTTCGTGGGCATCGCCACGCTGGCCGGGGTCGCGCTCGTCGTCGCGCGCGGCGCGAGCGGGCTCGCGCTGGCGATCGCCGCGGGGCTGATGTGGGCGGGCTCCGACGTCACCATCAAGGCGCTGAGCGGAAAGACGGAGGAGCTGGGGCTCGCCGTGGTCGCCCACCCCTTCGCGCTCGTGATCCTCGTGCTCTCGCTCGCCGGGCTGCTCGTGTCGGCGCGCTCGCTGCAGATCGGGCCGGTGGTCCCGGTCATCGCCTTCACCTCGACGACCGCCAACGTCCTGACCATCGCCGCGGGGCCGGTCGTCTTCGGCGAGCCGCTGCCCGAGGACCCGCTCGGCCTCGCCGTGCGGCTCGCCGCCTTCGCGCTCGTGGTGGGCGCGGCGGCGCTCACGCCGCCGCCCATGCGAACCCCCGCGCCGGCCTGAGCCGTCGCCGCCGCGTCCGGCCCCCGATACGGTTGACGGCATGTCAACGCACGTGACCGAACGACAGGCGCGCGAGGTGGCGGAGGCCGCGCGCGAACAGGAATGGAAGCTCCCCAGCTTCGGCAAGGAGCTCTTCCTCGGCAACTTCCGGCTCGACCTCATCGCGCCCCAGCCGCGGCTCGACGCCGCCGCCGTCGAGCGCGGCGAGGCCTTCCTCGCGCGGCTGCGCGCCTTCCTGGAGGCGGAGGTCGACCCGCTCGAGATCGAGCGCGACGCGAAGATCCCCGACCGCGTGCTCGACGGCCTCAAGGCGCTCGGCGCGCTCGGCATGAAGGTGCCGGAGGAGTACGGCGGGCTCGGCCTCTCGCAGGTCTACTACAACCGCGCGCTCGCGCTGGCCGGCGTGTGGCACGCCTCCATCTCGACCCTGCTGTCCGCGCACCAGTCGATCGGCGTCGCCGAGCCGCTGATGGGATTCGGGACCGAGGAGCAGAAGCGCCGCTGGCTGCCGCTCGTCGCGCGCGACCACATCTCCGCCTTCCTCCTCACGGAGCCCGACGTCGGCTCGGACCCGGCGCGGCTCGGCGCGACCGCCGAGCCGACCGAGGACGGCTACGTCCTCAACGGCCTCAAGCTGTGGGCCACGAACGGCGCGATCGCCGACGTCGTCGTCGTCATGGCCCAGGTGCCGAAGGCCGAGGGCCGGCGCGGCGGCATCACCGCCTTCGTCCTCCCCTACGACACGCCCGGCGTGACCGTCGAGCACCGCAACGCGTTCATGGGCCTGCGCGGGATCGAGAACTCCGTGACGCGGCTCGAGAACGTCTTCGTCCCGCGCGAGAACGTGATCGGGGCGGAGGGGCAGGGGCTGAAGATCGCCCTGACCACGCTGAACACGGGCCGGCTCGCGCTGCCCG
>DAIOHA010000234.1:0-1715 GCA_036744955.1 Thermoleophilaceae bacterium
GAGCTTGCCGCGGGCGGAGCGGTCGACGAGCCCGGCGCGCTCGGTGAGGAGCTCGAGGTCGCTTCCTACGGTCACGGCTCCGATTCTAGGAGTCGCGCGCCCGGGTAAGGTGGCGGGTGTGGCGCTTGCCGACGACTTTCAGAGCATCGTCGACTCGATGCCGCCGGACTGGACGCACATGGAGCTCGACCTGCGCATCCACGACGAGGAGCGCTACGTCGAGGCGGCGACGATCGTCGTGCAGGTCAACCCGCAGCCCTACTCCCGCCACGACTGGCACTGGCGCCTGCGCGTGGCCAACTCCTTCGGCCACGCCGCCGCCGCCGAGACCGTCCACGGGACGCTGCGCGTGCTCGACGAGCTGGGCATCGAGGGCGAGCTCGCCCTGCGCGAGGCGCGCTCGGGCCGGGTCGAGGTGATGGAGACCTGGGGGCGGCCCGAGTCGGTGCGCCAGGAGTTCTACCGCCGGCGCGCGCAGTAGCGCGAGGAGACGCGGTGGCCAGGGTCACGGTGCTGTGCCCGGACCTCCTGTTCGGGTCCCGGGTTGAGGGCGGCCTCGGAGCCGCCGGCCACGAGGTCACGCGCGTCGAGGACGAGCCGGCGACGTGGGCGGCGGTCGGTGCGGGAACCAACGCGCTCGTCGTCGATCTCGGCACCGAGGAGGTCGACGGCATCGTGCTCGTCGACTCGATGCTCGCCGACGGCACGCTGCGCGGCGTCGGCACGCTCGGCTTCTATCCGCACGTCGAGCAGGAGACGCGGCGGCGCGCCGAGGAGGTCGGCTTCGACCTCGTCGTCCCGCGGTCGCGGATGGCGCGCGAGATGGCTGCGCTCGTCGAGCGGGTGGTCGCCGCGGGGGGCGGCCCCGCGGAGGAGCGTGACGGGAGATGAGGACGGCGCTCGTCACCGGCGCATCGAGCGGGATCGGGGAGGCGGCCGCGCGGCGGCTGGCCGAAGACGGCTGGCGGCTCCTGCTGGTCGCTCGCCGGGGCGAGCGCCTCGAGGCCATGGCGCGGACGCTGCCGGGGGCGAGCTGGCTCGCGATCGACCTCGTCGAGGAAGACGCTCCCGTGCGCGTGGCCACGTGGGTCAAGGGGGAGACGGGGTCGCTCGAGCTGCTCGTCAACAACGCCGGCGCGAGCTGGCGCGCGGCGTTCGGCGACCCCGACGGCGGCTTCGACAACGTGCGGCGCACGCTCGCGCTGAACTTCGATGCGCCAGTGCGCCTGACCGAGGCGCTGTTGCCCACCCTCCGCCGCTCGGCGCCGAGCGCGATCGTGAACGTGGCCTCGGTCGCGGGCCGGATCGCGCGCCCCGGCTCGGGCGCATACTCGGCCTCGAAGTTCGCGCTCGTGGGGTGGAGCGAGGCGCTGGCGGGCGAGGAGCGCTCGCACGGGGTCCACGTGGGCGTCGTCCTGCCTGGCTTCGTCGCCACGGAGGGCTTTCCCCACCACGGCCTGCGCGCGCGGGCGGCCACGCGTTGGCTCGTCTCGAGCCCGGAGCGCGTCGCCGAGGCGATCGTCGACACCGGTCCGGGCAGGCGTCCCGAGCGCTACGTGCCTCGCCCGTACGCGCTCGTGCCCGCGCTGCGGCTGCTCGCGCCCCGGCTGTGGTGGCGCGTCTCGCAGCGTACCGGCGGGTAGCGCGGGCGCCGGCGCGACTCGGTCGCGGACCCCGCCGCCCTACGGCGAGCCGGCCACCCGGAGTTCGAACGC
>DAIOHA010000235.1:0-1715 GCA_036744955.1 Thermoleophilaceae bacterium
GAGAAAGTCGGGGTCGGCGGGGACGGCGAGCGAGACCGTCCGACCTTGGGAACCATCCATGGCGCGTCGGTCCTTCCCGCAGCTGGGGCGCGCTAATCGAGCGCGGCGCGCAGCAGGCCGTCGGGCTCGAGCGCCCTGACCCGGTCCATCCCGCGCTCGAGCGCGGCGAGGATGTCGGCGTGGAGGCGCCCGCCGGCGCTCACCACGACCGACATCTGGAAGTCGGCTCCCGAGCCGAGCAGCGGGCGGTCGTCGAGCGGGCGGCCCACCGCGTCGGTAACCGTCGCCCCGGCTTCGACGAGGCACAACCACGCGCCCGCGAGGTCGTAGGGCGAGTTGTTGAGCACCGCTCCGCCCCCGACGCGCTCGAACTCGCGCCGCAGGCCCGGGACCTCGTCGACGAGGCGCGGGCCCGGCTCGACGTAGGCATCGAGTTGCCCGGTGAGGATCCGCGTCATGTCGTAGGCGGCGGAGCCGAGCTCGAACGTACCGCCGCCCACCGAGGAGCGGTCGATCAGCTCGGCGAGCACCTCGGCGGTCGCCCGTGCCGGCCGGCCGCGAAAGCCGTAGGTCCAGAACATGCGCTCGATGGCCACCGGCGGCGACGGCCCGAGGGACGGCCCCTCGAGGAGGCCGCGGCCGCGCTCGGCGAGGAAGACGACACCCGATGGGATCTCGACGACGCAGCCGACCTCGACCTCGCCCATCGTCACCCCCGCGTGCAGTGGCGCCGCCGCCACCGAGACGCAGCACGACTCGAGGCCGGCCAAGGCGGGGCGCGTCCCGTCGATCGGGTCGACGACGAGGACGACCGGCGGCTCGGGTGGGTCCGCTGTGTCGGGCGCCTCCGGCGACGCGGGCGCCGCTTGCCGCTCGGCCGGCTCGTCGCCGCCATCGGCAGCGCGGACGAGGCCGCGCGCCTCCGAGAAGAACGCCGCCCCGGCGCCCTCCCGGGCCACGAAGTCCGCGAGCGCGGCCTCGGCGAGCCCGTCGATGTTGAAGGTGACGTCCCCCCCGGCGCCGACGTCGTCGTGATGCGCGCGAGCGGCGTGCGCCCCCACGTGGCGAATGACAGCTGCGCGCACGTGCAGAGCCAGCTCGCGGACGAGCGCGCGCAGGCGCGCCCGCTCGGCCTCGCTGCGGGCGATCGTCGCGCCGCTCAACCGCCGCGCGCCGCCGTCTCGAGCGCCGGCGCAGCGTTCCTCGCCTCGGCCGCCGACGCGCCGGCCGCGGGGAGCTCGACGGTGAAACTCGTCTCCGTGGCGCTCGCGTCGATGCGCATGCCGCCGTCCATGCGCTCGGCGAGCTCGCGAGCGATGGCGAGCCCGAGCCCCGAGCCGCCAGCCGCATCGCCGGTGTAGAAGCGGTCGAAGGCCTGCCGTGCGACTGGCTGCTCAATGCGGCGACCGCTCGTCGCCGGACCTCGATCGGCGACGGACACGCGCGCGCGGCCGCCGTCGACCGACGCGCTTAGCCGCACGGGCGTCCCCTCGGGCGTATGGCGCATCGCGTTGTCGAGCAGGATGCGCACGATCTGGCCGAGGCGCTCTGCATCGGCGAGCGCCGTGGCCTCGTCGGGGAGGTCGAGCTCGAGCTCAGAGCCGTGACCGGCCAGCACCGGCTTGAACTCGCCCGCGATCGTGCGCAGCAGCTCGGGCAGGTCGACAGCGTCGAGGTCGAGCTGGAGCACGCCGGCGTCTAGGCGCGAGAGGTCG
>DAIOHA010000236.1:0-1713 GCA_036744955.1 Thermoleophilaceae bacterium
GAGATGCGGCGCTCGACCGACGCGAACGTGCGTCGCAGCTCGCGCTCGATGAGCGGCGAGTACTGGAGCACGAGCATAGTCCCGCCGGGGGCGAGCGCCGCGCTCGCTGCGTGCAGGATTCTGTGACCGAGCTCGCCGGGGAGGGAGGTGAAGGGAAGCGCCGAGACGATCAGGTCGGGCTGCTCGCCCTCGAGGTGCGAGGAGAGCTCAAGCGCCGACTCGCAGACGACTTGAAGGCGCGGGTCGTCGAGCTCCTCCTCGAGCGTCCGGGCGAGGTCCGGGTCAATCTCGAAGGCGAGCAGTCGCCCCTCGGGTTCGAGCTGGGCGAGGATCTCGCGCGTGTACACGCCGGTGCCCGCGCCGAGCTCCACGACGAGCCTCGCGTCCGCCGGCGGCGCGAGGGCGAGCGTGTCGCGGACCGCGCGGCGCGAGGTCGGAAGCACGGCGCCGACCCCGCGCGGGCTCGCGAAGAAGGAGCGCAGAAAGCGCCAGCGCTCGCCGCCCGTGCTCATCCGTTCTCGGCTCCCACCCCTCGCTCCTTGCCACCGCGGGCGTCGGCGTACTTGTCCCCGGCCTCGGTGGCGACGAAGCGGACGACGCCGTCCGCCTCCTGCTCGCGCACGCGCCCGGCGTTCACGAGCAGGTCGGTGTGGCCGAGCACCTCCGACAGGGTGAGGTAGGTCTGGGTCACGGCGATGTCTCCCCACAGGGCGTGCGCCAGCTCGTACGCGGTCCGGGGCCGCTCGGCGATCAGCCGTCCGAGCTTCGCCGCGCGGCGTTCGTGCAGCGCGAGGCGCGCGTCGATGACGGCGCGGTGGTCGGTGATCGGCTCGCCGTGGCCGGGCAGGACGAGCTCGAGCTCCAGGGCGCGCGTGCGTCGCAGCGAGTCGAGATAGACCGCGAGCGCCTGCTCGCGCTCGCCGCCGCCGCGCGGCCGCGTGGCGAGCGGGTTCGAGGAGACGTCCTTGAGCAGGTGGTCGCCTCCGATCAGGAGCCGCGCCGAGGCGTCGTGGAAGATCGTGTCCGAAGGCGAGTGGCCGGGGCGGGCGCCGACCTCGAACGCGCGCCCACGCAGGGCCAGGCGGTCGCCGTCGTGCAGGCGGCGGTCGACCTTCGTGTGCGCGCCCCAACCGCGAAAGGCGGCCGACACCGAGCGCAGCGCGCGCGCCATGTCGTTGGGGACGCCGTGCCAGCGCATGAGCTCGACGGCGAAGTGGTCGTCTTCGGCCTCCTCGCCGTGGCGCTCGACGAAGGGCACGGCCGCCTCGCTCGCTGCAACCTCGGCGCCCGAGCGACGCCGCAGCACGTCGACGAGGCCGATGTGGTCGAAGTGACCGTGCGTGAGCACGATCAGCTCGAGGTCGGCGATCGAGCGACCGAGCCGCGCTAGCTGACGCTCGAGCTCGTCGAGTGAGCTGCCCGAGTTCGGCCCCGTGTCGAAGAGCGTCAGCGGCTCGTCGTCGACCAGGTAGACGTTCACCCGCCCGACCGCGAACGGCGTGGGGATCGACAGGCGGTGGATGCCGAGTGCGGCCGCGGCGGCGAACGGGTCTGCCGCCTCGTCCGCCGGGGCGGGCGCGAGCGGGCTCACGCCCGGATCAGGCCGAGGACCTCATCTCGGCGCTCCTCCATGTGCTCGCGCGAGACGAGCGACTCGAGGTTGAGGCGCAGGAGCGGCTCGGTGTTCGACGGGCGCACGTTGAAGTGCCAGTC
>DAIOHA010000237.1:0-1709 GCA_036744955.1 Thermoleophilaceae bacterium
GCGACCTCGAGCTCGTCAACTTCAAGGTCCGCATCCTCGACGAGGCCAAGGGCACGGGCGCGGTCACGCGGGTGCTGCTCGACACCACGGACGGCGTCGAGAGCTGGGGCGCGATCGGCGTGTCCGAGAACGTGATCGAGGCGAGCTGGGAGGCGCTCGTCGACTCGCTCGAGGCGGGGATGCTGCGGGGGCGCGCCGAGCGCGCCGGGGTCGAGGTTCGCGCGTCGGCCGGCGTCCCCAGCGGGGACGCGTGAGCGGCGCCCCCGCCGCGGCGCCCGCCCCGGACGGCGCAGCGAACGAGCCGATCCCGCTCGCGCGGCCGTCGATCGGCGAGCGCGAGGCCGAGCTGGTCCTAGCGACGTTGCGCTCGGGCCAGCTCTCCCTGGGTCCGCGCCTCGGGGAGTTCGAGGAGGCGTTCGCAGCGCGGCTCGGCGTCGAACACGCCTCGGCGGTCTCGAGCGGCACCGCCGGCCTGCACCTCGCCTTGCGTGCCGCCGGAGTGAAGGCGGGCGACGACGTCGTCACCACGCCGCTCTCCTTCGTCGCCTCGGCCAACGCGATCGTCTACGAGGGTGCGCGCCCCGTGTTCTGCGACATCGACCCGCGCACGCTCAACCTCGACCCGGAGGCGGCCGCGGCGGCGGTCGGGCCGCGCACGCGCGGGATCCTGCCCGTGCACATCTTCGGCCAGCCGGCCGACCTTCCCGCGTTCGAGCGGATCGCCGCGGAATACGGCCTCTTCGTCGTCGAGGACGCCTGCGAGGCGCTCGGGGCGCAGCACGCCGACGGGACGTCGGTCGGCGCGCGCGGCAGCCTCGCGGTGTTCGGCTTCTACCCGAACAAGCAGCTGACGACGGGGGAGGGCGGCATGGTCGTGTGCCCCGACGCCGAGACGAAGGCGCGCATCGACAGCGAGCGCAACCAGGGCCGCGCCCCGGACATGGGTTGGCTCGACCACGATCGCCTCGGCTTCAACTACCGCCTCTCGGACCTCGCGTGCGCGCTCGGCGTAGCGCAGCTCGAGCGTCTCGAGGACCTCCTTGCGGCGCGGCGCTCGCTCGCCGCCGCCTACGACGAGCGCCTGGGGGCGCCCGACCGCCCCGCCGCCCTCGACGGCCTCGAGCTTCCGGCGCCTGACACGGACGGCGACCGGCGCAGCCCGTTCGCCTACGTCGTGCGCGTGCCGCCCGGCGTCGATCGCGACGCGGCGATCGGCGAGCTCCGCGCCCGCGGCGTCGACTCGAAGCCGTACCTGCCCGCGATCCACCTCATGACCTTCTACCGCGAGCGCTTCGGTCACCGCGAGGGCGAGCTTCCGGTGTGCGAGGACGTCGCCCGCCGCTCGCTCGCGCTGCCGTTCTTCCCCGGGCTGCGCGAGGCCGAGGTCGAACGCGTCTGCGCAGCGCTCGCGGAGGCCGTAGCCGCAGCGGCGCGGGCCCGTGCCTCAAACTGAAGGCGCTGCCTTCCGAGTAGGCGCCCCGGCCTTGCCTCAGCGCCCGGCGATCGGGCACTCTAGGCAGACGTACCCCTCGCCCAGGCTCGGCTCGATCGCGGGCAGAACGTCCGTCTCCGCGAATCCCGCGGAGCGATAGAGGGCGCGCGCGGCGGCGTTCTCGACCTCCGTCTCGAGCGCGAGGTGCGCGTACCCGCCCGCGCCTGCCGCCTCGCGCGCCGCCGCGAGCAGGGCGGGAGCCACGCCGCGACGGCGG
>DAIOHA010000238.1:0-1694 GCA_036744955.1 Thermoleophilaceae bacterium
CCACCGAGCCCGACTCGCGCGAGGGCGTCGACCGCCTCTACCGCCTCAAGGGCCGTCCGCCCGCGCGTCCCGCGGCGGTCATGTTCTTCGACCTCGAGCTGGCGCTCGCCGCCCTGCCCGAGCTCGGCGGTCGGACCCGCGCGGCGCTCAGCCGCCTGCTGCCCGGAGGGCTCACGCTGCTGCTGCCCAACCCGACCCGCCGGTACCCGATCGCGTGCGGTCCCGAGCCGGAGCGCCTCGGGCTGCGCGTGCCCGCGCTCGACGGGCCGCTCGCGCCGCTCGCGGCGGCCCGCTGGCCCGTGCTCCAGTCGAGCGCCAACCGCTCGGGAGGCCCCGACGCGCGCCGCGTCGACGACGTCGACGAGCACATCCGCCGCGGAGTAGACCAGGTGCTCGACGCGGGCGAGCTCAGCGGAGTGCCCTCGACCGTCGTCGACCTAACGACCTACGAGGACGACGGCACACACCGGGTCGTGCGCGAGGGCGCTGTCGCCGGAACCGACGTAGCGGAGCTCCTCTGAGCTCGTTCTGACCCCCGCGGGACCTCGGTTAGGGTCGGCCCGACAAGCGAACGGAGGGGACGATGTCCGCGAACACCGACGCGCTCAAGAAGGGGCTACGACGCGTTCGCGCAGGGCGACATGGACTCGGTGAGGTCGATCTGGACGGACGACACCGAGTGGCGGGACCCGACCTCGACTCGCTGCCGGATGCGGGACGCTTCACCGGGCCGGACGCGATCATCGAGATGTTCGGTCGCCTGCCGGAGTACTGGGACGGCCTGAAGGTCACGCCCGACGAGTTCCTCGAGGACGGTGACACGGTCGTCGTGCTCGGTCACAACGAGGGCCGCGGCAAGTCGACCGGCGACGAGTGGAAGGTCCCGTTCGTGCACGCTTGGCGCATACGGGACGGCAAGGCCGAGCGCGTACAGCTCCTCTACGACACGGGCGTGCCCGCGCGCGCTCTCGGCGTCTAGAACGGCGGCGCGGCCGGGCTCGGCCGCCGCCAGCCGCCCCCGAGCCGTGCCGTCGGCCTCGGTATCGTGAACCGCGTGCGCATCGCCGTCGGATCCGACCACGCCGGGTACGGCCTGAAGTCCCGGGTCGTCCCGCTGCTCGAGGCCGAAGGGCACGAGGTCGTCGACGTGGGCGCGGAGTCCGAGGACTCCGTCGACTACCCGCTCTACGCCGAGCGTGCGGCGCGCCTCGTGGCCGGCGGCGACGCGGAGCGCGGCGTGCTCGTGTGCGGCTCGGGCGCGGGCGTCTCGATAGCCGCCAACAAGGTCGACGGCGTGCGCGCGGTCAACGCGCACGACGCCGAGGAAGCCGAGCTCGGGCGCCGCCACAACGACGCCAACATGCTCGCCCTGGCCGGTCGGCGCCTCGCGGAGGACGACGCGGCGACGATCGTGCGCGCCTTCCTCGGGACCGACTTCGAGGGCGGTCGCCACCGCCGGCGCGTCGACCAGATCGCCGACATCGAGAGGAGAAGCGAATGAGCGAGGTTGACGCCGACCACTTCGCGAGGCCGGTCGGGGAGGTCGACCCGGAGATTGCCCAGGTGCTCGACGACGAGGCGCGCCGGCAGGAGGCGACGCTCGAGATGATCGCCTCGGAGAACTTCGTCCCCCAGGCGATCCTCGACTGCCAGGGCTCCGTGCTCACCAACAAGTACGCGGAGGGCTATCCCGG
>DAIOHA010000239.1:0-1671 GCA_036744955.1 Thermoleophilaceae bacterium
GCTTGAGCAGCAGGTCCTCGGGCGGGTAGCCGCTCAGCGCGAGCTCGGGAAAGACGACGAGCGCCGCGCCGTCGGTGCGTGCGCGGGCCGCCATGTCGGCGATCTTGGCGGCGTTCCCGTCGAGGTCCCCGACCGTGGCGTTCATCTGGCCGAGGCCGAGGCGCAGAAGCGAGTTTTCGTGGGTCACGCAGGAAAGTATGCAGGCAGAACGGTCTCCGACGACTGCAATCGACGCATCGGAACGGACTCCGACGCGCCGATCCCTGACGAGGCTCGCGCGCCGCGGCGTGCGCGTGCTTGCGCTCGCTTGCGCGCTCGGCGCCGGCGCCGCGGGGACGGCCGCCGCCCAGGCGCCCGAGGTCGGCCGCATGCCCGCACCCAAGGCCGACAGCGACCGCGACGGCGTCTTCGACGAGCTCGAGCGCTCCGTCGCTCATCGAGGTGACCAGCGGCTCGCTACCGATCGCCGCGAGCCTCATAACCCCGCGCTGGAACGGCTACGACGGCGATTACGACTTCGACGTCTACCTGCTTGACCCGAGCGGACGCGTCGTCGCCAAGGGCGACTCGACCGAGCGCCAGGACGACCTCACCCACCGCGCGACTACGACGGGCACTCACACCGTTAGGGTCCAATCCTCCGGGGGCAGGGAGCTTCTTCGTCGACGTCGCGGCGGGTCTGTAGCGGCCGCGAGGCCTCTCAGCGCCGCCCCGTCGAGCCCGAGCGCAGCTGAGCCCGGAGGTCTTCCGGACGCCGACTCTAGCCCGGTCGTGCCGTCTCCCTCTCGCCCTCGAGCGCTTCGGTGCTCTCCACTCCGACCGCCGCCTCGAGCTCGGCTATGGCAGCACGCAGGTCGTCGGCGAACTCGTCGAGGTCGTGCATGGCGTCCCAGTCGCCGCTGAGGCCGAAGCACAGGCGGCCGTTGTAGCTCATGATCGCCACGCCGAGGGCCTGACCGCGGGCGAGCGGGACCATCGGCACGAAGTCGATCATCTCGCGCCCGGCGAGGTACAGCGGGCGCTGGGGCCCGGGCACGTTCGTAACCACGAGATTGAAGAGATGCCGGCGGGTCGCCACGCGCATGGCCTGGCTAAGGATCGTCGGCGAAGCGAAGCCCGACAGCTCGGTGAGGGCCTTGGCGCCCAGCGCCTGGCCGCTCTCCTTGACGCCGTTCATCGCCTCGGTCACGAGCTCAAAGCACGTCGTCGGCTCCCGCGCCCAAACCGGCAGCGGCGCCATCACGCCCGCGACTTTGTTCCCGGTGTCGCCGCGACCCGACTCGCCGCGCACGCTCACCGGGACGAACGCCCGTAGCTCAAGCCCCTCGGTCGACGTCCCCCGCCGGTGGAGGTGTCGGCCGAGCGCGAGCCCAACCGCGGTGAGGATGGCGTCGTTGACCGTTCCCCCGAGCCTGTCCTTGATCGCCTTGGCCGCCGGCAGGTCCCAGCGCACCCAGGCGAAGCGCCGGTGCGGCCCGATGCGCGTGTTGTAGGGGCTCGAGGGCGCGGGGGAGAGGGCGGAGGTGGCGAGCGAGCCGAGCCCGAGCGCCTCCCGCGCGAGCGCGCCGACGGCCCGGCGCGGCCGGCGGAGCGCGTCGCCGGCCGCGCGGGCGAGCTCGAGCGGTGAGCTCGCGCGCTCCACGAGCGCGTCGGCGAGCAGCTCGATTCCCG
>DAIOHA010000240.1:0-1627 GCA_036744955.1 Thermoleophilaceae bacterium
GGGTCCGGGGGTCAGGCCAACGTATCCGCGGCCCGCGCGGTGTACGCCAGGCACGTAGATGCCTGGCGACGGAGTGCCAGATCGCCCACCGTTCGCCTCGACATCCAATCCTCGGCGCTCGTGCTCACGGGCATCTCAGGAGCAAACGGCGAGCACGGAGACGAGCGCGACCACGCCGAATCAGCCCCTCTCCGCCGCTAGCCTCGTCGCCCCATGGCCCATCAGTATGTCTTCACCATGCATCACCTGTCGCGCACCTACCCGCCCGACAGACAGGTGCTGAGCGACGTCTCCGTGTCGTTGATCCCGGGGGCCAAGATCGGCGTTCTCGGCCTCAACGGAGCGGGCAAGTCGACGCTCCTGCGGATCATGGCCGGACGCGACGACGGCTACACGGGCCGCGCCGAGCTGGCGCCCGGCGCGACGGTCGGGCTTCTCGAGCAGGAGCCCAACCTCGACGACGAAAAGGACGTGCGCGCCAACGGCGAGGAGGCGCTCGCCGACCAGCGCGCACTGCTCGACCGCTTCAACGAGCTCGCCGCCGACTACTCCGAAGAGACCGCCGAGGAGATGGCCTCGGTGCAGGAGCGGATCGACGCGCTCGACGCCTGGAGCCTCGAGTCGCGGCTCGACCAGGCGATGGACGCGCTGCGCCTGCCCCCGGGCGACGCGGACGTCGCCGCGCTCTCGGGCGGCGAGCGTAGGCGGGTCGCCCTGTGCAAGCTGCTGCTGCGACAGCCCGACCTGCTGCTCCTCGACGAGCCGACCAACCACCTCGACGCGCTGTCGGTGGCGTGGCTCGAGCGCCACCTGCGCGACTACCCGGGCACCGTCGTGGCCGTCACCCACGACCGCTACTTCCTCGACAACGTCACCGGCTGGATCCTCGAGCTCGACCGCGGGCGCGGGATCCCCTACGAGGGCAACTACTCGAGCTGGCTCGAGCAGAAGCGCGAGCGACTGGCCGCAGAGGAGCGCCAGGATCGTGCGCGCCAGCGCACCATCGCCCGCGAGCTCGAGTGGGTGCGCCTGAGCCCCAAGGCACGCCAGTCGAAGCCTCAAGCGCGCGTGCGCGCCTACGAGCAGCTCGTCGCCGAGGAGGCGGCGGCGAAGGTGGAGCAGGCGCAGATCCGTATCCCGTCCGGCCCGCGGCTCGGCGACCTCGTGGTCGAGGCGGACGGGCTCGCGAAGGGCTACGGCGACCGCCTCCTTCTCGAGGACCTCTCGTTCTCGCTTCCGCGCGGCGGGATCGTGGGCGTGATCGGCCCGAACGGCGCCGGCAAGACGACGCTCTTTCGGATGATCGCCGGCGAGGAGGACCCCGACGCGGGCTCCCTGCGGGTCGGCGAGAGCGTCGACCTCGCCTACGTCGACCAGAGCCGTGACGCGCTCGACCCGGTGAAGACGGTGTGGGAGGAGATTTCGGGGGGCGCGGACAGCTTCGTGGTCGGTGGCCGCGAGGTGCCCTCGCGCGCGTACGTCGGCTCGTTCAACTTCAAGGGCGGCGAGCAGCAGAAGGCCGTCGGGTCGCTGTCGGGCGGCGAGCGAAATCGCGTGCACCTGGCGAAGCTCCTGCGCCGCGGCGGCAACCTGCTGCTGCTCGACGAGCCCACGAACGACCTCGACG
>DAIOHA010000241.1:0-1596 GCA_036744955.1 Thermoleophilaceae bacterium
GCCCGCGACAACGACCAGCGCCGCGGCGAGGTTGAGCAGCAGGCGGAGGCGCGGAGAGGGGCGTCACGGGACTCGAGCCGGCGCTACCCTTAGCGGCCGGCCACCAGGAGCTCGAGCAGGGCCTTCTGCGCGTGCAGGCGGTTCTCGGCCTGGTCCCATACCGCGGAGCGCTCGCCGTAGAGGAGGTCCTCCTCGATCTCCTCGCCCGGGTGGGCGGGCAGGCAGTGGAGGACCACGGCCTCCTCGCGCGCGCGCGCGACGAGGCCGGCGTCGAGGCGGTACGGAGCGAGCAGCTCGCGGCGCCGCGTCGACTCCGCCTCGTCGCCCATGCTCACCCACACATCGGTGTAGACGGCATGGGCACCCTCGGCGGCCCGCGCGGGGTCGTGGGTGAGCTCGACCTCGCCGCCGGCCGCGGCGCTCTGCTCCGCCGCGGCGACGACCTGCTGCGCCGGAGCGAGCCCCGGGGGCGTGGCCACCGCCACGCGCGCGCCGGCGCGCGCACCGAGCAGCATGAGCGACGCGGCGACGTTGTTGCCGTCGCCGACGTAGGCGAGGCGGAGCCCCTCCACGGCGCCGAAGCGCTCCCGCAGGGTGAGGAGGTCGGCGAGCGCCTGGCAGGGGTGATGTGCGGCCGACAGGAGGTTGACGATCGGGACCTCCGCGTGAGCGGCGAGCTCCTCGAGCAGCGTGTGCGGGCCCGTGCGCACGCCGGCGGCGTGCACGAGGCGCGAGAGGACGAGCGCGGTGTCGCGCGGAGACTCCCCGCGCGCGAGCTGCGTCTCGCCCTCGCGCAGGACCAGCGGGTGACCGCCGAGCTCGGCGACCGCGACCTCGAACGACACGCGCGTGCGCGTCGAGGGCTTGTCGAAGATGAGGGCGACGCTGCGTCCGGCGAGCGCGCCGGCGGCAGCCCGCCCGGTGCCGTCACCGCGCGCGGCCTTGAGGGCGAGCGCGCGTTCGAGCACGACGAGCAGCTCCTCGTGGGCGAGCTCCTCTCCCGTAAGGAAGTGGCGCGGCACCGCCCGAGCGTAGTCTGCGGTCCTCCCGGCGACGCGCGCCGCCCGCGACATAGCCCGCTCGTCGCTCCCGCGCGCAGCGACTTCGTGACATAGTGCCGTGAGGTCGGCGAGCGGCGAGCGGCGAGCGTCGGCGAGCCTAAGAGACCGGAGGAGGGAAGGCGATGGCACAGGGCAGCGGATCTCAGGGCGGAGGCGGGTCGGGCTCGTCCGGTGGCAAGGGCAGGTCGGGCGGCGGATCGTCCTCGAGCGGCGGCCCGGGCAGGCGCTCCTCGCGCTCGTCGTCGAGCGGCAGCTCCTCGAGCAGCCGCTCCTCGAGCTCGCGTAGCTCCTCGCGTTCGGGTTCGAGCTCAAGCACCCGTTCGCGGTCGTCGGCGAGGAGCGGATCGGGCCCGAGCTCGAGCGCGCGGCGCTCGGGTGGTCGCTCGAGTTCAGGAGGCGGGCAGCGCCGCCAGGCCGCGCGGGCCGGCGGCAAGGCGCGCGGGCGCCAGCAACAGGCTCAGAAGGACGCGCGCGAGACCGCGCAGACCACTACGCAGCCGGCGGAGGCCGCTGGCTTCTCGGGCAAGACGGTGGC
>DAIOHA010000242.1:0-1576 GCA_036744955.1 Thermoleophilaceae bacterium
GCCCGAGGCGCGGCCGCTCAACAGGGCACTAATCTATGCCCTGCTCGCGGACTTTCTGGGGCGGTGTCGCCGCGCGCGTCGTGGCCCTCGCCGCGTAGGGCGGCGCGGGACCACGGCGCCGCCCCGGCCTCTAGCCTGTCGGGACGGCGGCCTGCGGCCCCCCAACCCGAGAGAACAGAGGACCCCTTGCGTAGCCTTTCCGGAGTACTCGCACCGCGCGACCGCCAGTTCTTCGACCTGTTCGAGGAAGCGGGGAGCAACATCCTGCGCGCCTCGGAGCTGCTTGACCAGATGCTGCGCGACTACCCCGACAAGGCGGACCTCGCGCGTGACATCCTCATCTGCGAGCAGGACGGCGACCGCATCACCCACGACATCATCGAGCGGCTCAACAAGACGTTCGTGACGCCGATCGACCGCGAGGACATTTACTCGCTCGCCTCCGCGCTCGACGACGTCGTTGACTTCATCGAGGAGGTCGCCGACTACCTCGGGCTCTACAAGATCGAGGCGCCGATGGAGCAGGCCCAGCGGCTCGCGCGCATCCTGCTCGAGGCCTCGCGCGCGATCGCGGAGTGCATGCCGCGGCTGCGCGGCTTCGGCGACATCTCGCACTACACGGTCGAGATCAACCGGCTCGAGAACGACGGCGACCGCGTTACTCGCGAGGCGGTCGCGGCCCTGTTCGAGGGCGCCACCGACCCGATGGTCGTGATCCGCTGGAAGGACATCTACGAGCGGCTCGAGGAGGCGATCGACTCGACCGAGCGCACCGCCAACATTCTCGAGGGCATCGTGCTCAAGAACGCCTGATGGAGGGCGGCGGCGCGGTCCTCGTGATCGTGATCGCGGTGGCGCTCGTCTTCGACTTTACGAACGGGTTCCACGACACCGCGAACGTCGTCGCGACCTCGATCTCCACGCGCGCGCTGCCGCCGCGCGCCGCCGTCGCCTTTGCGGCGATCCTCAACTTCGTCGGCGCGTTCCTGTCACTCGAGGTCGCGGCCACCGTTGCCAAGGACGTCGTCCGCGCCGACGCGGTCACGCCCACGATCGTGTTCGCGGGACTGATCGGCGCGATCGCCTGGAACCTCATCACCTGGTACTACGGCCTCCCGTCGAGCTCGTCGCATGCCCTGATCGGCGGCGTCGTCGGAGCCGTCTTCGCGGCTGTGGGCGCGAGCGCCGTGATCGGCGGGGGCCTTCTCGGCAAGGTGATCGTGCCCGCGCTCGTCGCGCCGCTGCTCGCCTTCGTCGTCGCCGGGCTAGCCATCCTCGGCGCCTACCGGATCGTCGGGCGGCTGCGCCCGGGACCGACCGCGCGCGCCTACCGGCTCGGACAGATCGCCTCGGGGGGGATCCTCGCCCTCGCGCACGGGACGAACGATGCGCAGAAGACGATGGGTGTGATCACGCTCGCTCTCATTGCCGCCGGCAGCCTGCCGAACGCGCCGGAGCCGGAGGTGCCCATGTGGGTCGTGGTCTCCGCAGCTATGGCCATCGCCCTCGGCACCTACAGCGGCGGCTGGCGCATCATCAAGACGATGGGCAGCCGCATCCACAAGATGGACTCCGC
>DAIOHA010000243.1:0-1568 GCA_036744955.1 Thermoleophilaceae bacterium
GCTGCGCGACGACGTCCCGCCGCTCCCGTTCAAGCAGGTCGAGAAGCTGCTGCGCTCGGAACTGGGGGAGAAGCCCTCGACGGTGTTCGCGTCCTTCGAGGAGGAGGCCTTCGCGGCCGCCTCGATCGGCCAGGTCCACCGGGCGGTGACGCGCGAGGGCGACCCCGTGGCCGTCAAGGTCCAGTACCCGGGCGTCGCCGAGGCGGTCGACACCGACCTGCGCAACCTCACGCTGCTGCTGCCGCTGGTCAAGCGGCTCGCGCCCGGGCTCGACGTCAAGGCGGTCTACGCCGAGCTGCGCGAGCGGATCGCGGAGGAGCTCGACTACGAGCTCGAGGCGCAGAACCAGCGCGCGATCGCGCGCGCGCACCGCGGCCACCCGTTCGCGCTCGTGCCGGAGGTCCACACGGCGCTGTCGAGCCGGCGCGTGCTCGTGACCGACCTGCTCTCGGGCGACCGCTTCGAGGCGGTCAAGCGCCGCGACGAGGCGACGCGCGACCGCTTCGGCGAGATCGTCTTCCGCTTCTACTTCGGGCTCGTGCACCACACGGGCCGGGTGTCCGGCGACCCGCACCCCGGGAACTACCTGCTGCTGGAGGACGGGCGCGTCGGCTTCCTCGACTTCGGGCTCATGCGCGTGCTCGAGCGCGGCTACCTCGAGCGCGAGGCGGCCGTCGCGGTGGCCGTCGAGCGGGGCGACGCGGCGGGCGTCCACGCGGCGCTCTCGGGCCTCGGCTACCTGCCCGACCCGTCCGCCTTCCGGCCCGAGGACCTGCTCGCGCAGGTGCAGGCCATGGGGCAGTGGTACCTGGAGCCGGGCCTGCGGCGGATGTCGCCGCAGTGGGTCGCGGCGCTGCTCGACGAGACGGGCGGGCCGCGCTCGCCGTACTTCCAGCAGATGCGGCGCCAGACGATCCCGCCCCAGGCGCTGCTGCTGCGGCGCATGGAGGGGCTCGTCCTGTCCACGCTCGGCGAGGTCCGGGCGGCGGCGGACTGGAACGCGATCGCGCGCGAGTACTACGGCGGCGGGCCGCCCTCGACGCCGCTCGGCGAGGACGAGGCGGCGTTCTGGTCGGGCCTTCAGGCCGCGGCCTGAGCGCCGAGCCGGCGCTCCATCACCGCGATCGCCTCGGTCGAGGAGTCCATCAGGAGGAAGCGGCGGCCGAGCGCGGCGGCGACGGCGCCGAGCGTGCCCGAGCCGGCGAACGGGTCCAGGCACAGGTCGCCGGGGCGCGAGGAGGCCTGGACGAAGCGGCGGATCAGGCCCTCGGGCTTCTGCGTCGGGTAGCCGGTCTTCTCGCGCCCGGTGGGGGAGACGATCGTGTGCCAGATCACGTCGGTGGGGCGCTTGCCGCGCTCGCGTTGCTCGGGGGTCACGAGGCCGGGGGCCATGTACGGCTCGCGGTCGACCGCGTCCGCGTCGAACAGGTAGCGCTCGGGGTCCTTGACGTAGACGAGGATGGTGTCGTGCTTCGCCGGCCAGCGCGTGCGCGGCTTGGCGCCGTAGTCGTACGCCCAGATCAGCTCGTTGAGGAAGCACTCGCGGCCGAAGAGCTCGTCGAGCAGCA
>DAIOHA010000244.1:0-1551 GCA_036744955.1 Thermoleophilaceae bacterium
CTGGATCACCACGTCGGCCTGCGACTGGAAGGCGTTGACCTCGATCGCGCCGACGTTGTTGAGGTTGTTGAGGATCTTGACGTCGGGATCGCCGGCGGCGTGCTCGAGCGTCGAGTTGAAGAACTGCCAGCCCTCGGGGTCGTCGGTCGCCATCGACCCGACGAGCGCGAGCTGGACGTCCTCGCGCTCCTCGCGCACGCGCCGGTAGGCGTCGATCACGCCGATCGGGTCCTTCCACGGGTCGAAGCGCGAGACCTGGCACATGAGCGGGCGGTCGACGTCGACGCCGAACTGGTCGCACACGAAGGCGGCGTCCTCGGGCGAGAGCGCCATGTTCTTCGGCGACAGCGGGTCGATCGCCGGCGGCACGAGATGGACCGAGTCGCGGATGCCGTCGATGCCCTGCGGCACGTACTGATCGAGGTGGAACAGGAAGGCGTCGTAGTCGGCGATGATCGGTACGAGCCGCTCGAGCGTCGGCGGGTGCGGCGTCGAGAGGTCGATGTGACAGCGCCACACCCAGCTTCGCGCCTTTTCGGGGACGTGCCGGCGCACGGCGGCGGGCTGGGGGTCGTGCACGACGATCACGTCCCACCCGCCGTCGAGCAGGTCGGCGTTCATCTCGTTGTACTCCTCCCAGGTGCGCCACTCGGTCGGCGACAGGTCGAGCGGATTGCCCTGGAGCGCGTTGTGGAGGAGCTTGGTGGCGTTGAAGAACTCCTCGCGGCCGATGATGACCTTCCAGTGCGCGTCGATGCCGACGTCGCGCATGAGCGGCACCACCGAGTACAGGAGCTCGGACACGCCGCCTCCGAACGCCGTGGCCGAGAGGTGGAGGACCTTGAGGCCCTCGAGCCCCTCGGAGAGCTCGACGATCTCCTCGCACAGGGAGCGCCCGACGAGGTGCGTGTAGTCGGCGAGCGTCTTGTGGCCGACGCCTACCGGCTGGAGCAAGGGGAAATTCCTTCCGAGGACTGGGTTCGAGGACGGGCGCCCGGCGGCGGGTGAGGACGTGCGCCCGCCGGCGCCGCGCTCACCCTAGCTCGTTGTCGGCCGGCAGCCGCTTCTCGAGCCGGACGCCGCCGCCAAGGTTCTCGCAGCCGTCAACGGTCGCCTCGAGGATCGCGCGGCCGAGCCGGCGCTCCTCGAGCGGGACCTCGGGAGGCAGCGAGCCCTGAACCTCGAGCACGAGCCGCTCGGGCTCGAGATGGAAGCTGAAGCCGAGCCGCTCGGACTCGGGCACCGGATCCTCGCCGTCGTGGAGGACGCCGGCCGCGGCCTCGGTGATCGCGAGCTTGAGATCGACGACCTCGTCGGGACGCAACGAGGTGAGGCGACACAGCGCGCCGAGCGCGAGCCGTGCGAAGACGAGAAAGTCGGGGTCGGCGGGGACGGCGAGCGAGACCGTCCGACCTTGGGAACCGTCCATGGCCCGTCGGTCCTTCCCGCTGCGCGGGGGCGCTAATCGACCGGGCGCGCAGCAGACCGTAGCGATCGAGCGCCCTGACCCCGGCCCAGCCCACGCTCGAGCGCGGCGAGGATGTCATCTTG
>DAIOHA010000245.1:0-1536 GCA_036744955.1 Thermoleophilaceae bacterium
GCTCCCAGTCGGGGGGAGCACTACATCGTCATCCAGGGCGACCACCGGCGCGACTACCTGTACATGCACCTCAAGTACCGCGCCTCCGCGCACAGCTGAGGGCCGAGCGGCCGACCGGCTCACGCCGGGTCGCCGCTCGGCCGGGTGCTCCCTCCGCCGAGTTCCGGCCTGACGATCACGGCAGGTCCGCAGCCGGCGGGGCACCGCGCGGCCTAAGCTGACCGCCGATGCCGACCGATCCGTGGGTCGCCGCGGGGGCGCCCGCGATCGCAGCGCACGCCGAGCGCGAGCTCGAGGCGCTCGTCGCCGTCTCCTCTCCCTCGGGCGATGCAAAGGGGGCCGAGGAGGCCGCCGCCGTCGCCCGGGCCCTGCTGCCGCCCGCAGGGGAGGTCGAGCGCCCGCCATGCTCGACGCCCAGCCACGCGCCCGACCTGCTCGCACGGATCGGCGGCGACGGAGGCGCGCGCCTGCTTCTGCTCGGGCACCTTGACACGGTCGTCCCGCACGAAGCACACGCGGCGTTGCGGCGGGACGATGGGCGCCTCGTCGGCCCGGGAGCGGTCGATATGAAGGGCGGCGTCGCGCTGGCGCTCGGCGTTCTTCGCCTTCTGGCCGAGGGAGTACCCGGCGGCGGCTCGCCTCCCGCCCCCCGCTTCGGCGAGGTAACGCTGCTGCTCGTAAACGACGAGGAGTGGCGCACGCACCCGTTCGCGCACGCCGAGCGCTTCGGCGGGTACGACGCCTGTCTGTGCTTCGAGGCCGGCGAGCTCGGCCCGGGCGGGGAGGAGGGCGTCGTCGTGCGCCGCAAGGCGGCCGGCACGCTGCGCGTCGCCGGGCACGGGGCCTCGGCCCACTCCGGCTCGGCGCCCGACCGCGGGCGCAACGCGCTGCTCGCGCTCGCTGCCGCGGCGGAACGCGTCGCTGCGTGTCACGACCCGGCCGGACCCGAACGGCTCAGCGCCGTTCCCACCATCCTGCGGTCGGGCGAGGCCTTCAACGTCGTCCCCGCTGCCGGTGAGCTCTTCTGCGACCTGCGCGCCGACCGGCTCGAGGCGATCGAGCCCGTTCCGGACGCGGTGCCGAACGAGGTCGGGGGAGTGCGCCTCGAGGCGGAGCTGATCCGCCGCTGGCCGGGCATGGACGCTCGCGCGGCGACGCGCGACCTGCTCGCGGCGGGCTCCACGCGGCTCGGGCGCACGATCGTCGGCGTCGAGCGCGGCGGCGCGAGCGACGCGAGCCACCTCGCCCCGCACGTCGAGCTCACCGTCGACGGGCTCGGGCCGCGCGGGGGAGGGGCTCATGCCCCCCACGAGCACGTGCTCGCGAGCTCGCTGCACGAGCGGGCGGAGGTCGCGCTCGCCCTCGTCGCCGCGTTGCTCGCTGAGGGCTAGGCGAGCGCTGGCAGCCAGTCGGCGACGAGCGCGCTTATCTGGTCGCCCTGGTCCTCCTGGAGAAAGTGGCCGGCCTCCTCGACGACGGTCAGCGGCGCGGCGGTCGCGAACAGCGACTCGACAGCGCGGCCCATGGGCTCGAGCG
>DAIOHA010000246.1:0-1536 GCA_036744955.1 Thermoleophilaceae bacterium
CGCGCCCGGAGGCCAAGGTCGTCCTCTTCATCGACGAGCTGCACACCGTGCTCGGCGCCGGAGCGGCCGAGGGTGCGATGGACGCGGCCAACATGCTGAAGCCGCTGCTTGCCCGCGGCGAGCTGCGCGTCATCGGCGCGACCACGCTCGCGGAGTTCCGCAAGATCGAGCGCGACGCTGCGCTGGCGCGGCGCTTCTCGACGGTGACCGTCGACGAGCCCTCCGTCGAGGAGACCGTCGCGATCCTGCGCGGCCTGCGCGCGGCCTACGAGGAGCATCACGGCATCGAGATAGCCGACGAGGCGCTCGTGGCCGCAGCCCGCCTGTCGGACCGCTACGTCTCCGAGTACCACCTGCCCGACAAGGCGATCGACCTGGTCGACCAGGCGGCCGCGCGCGTGCGCCTGCGCGGAGGCGACGGTCGCTCCGAGCTCGCCGCGGCGCGCGCCGAGCTCGAGCGCACTCGCGCCGAAAAGGAAGAGGCGGTGGCGGCCGAGCGCTATGAGCGCGCCGGTGAGCTCAAGGAGGTCGAGGCCGACCTCGAGCGGCGCACGCGCGAGCTCGAGGCGGCGCGCGCGGAAGGCGATTCCGAGCCGCCGACCGACGACGATGGTCCGCGCGTCGCGCCGGCGACCAGCGACGCCGAAGCCGACATGGTGACCGACGCCGACGTCGCCGCGGTCGTAGCCGCGCGCACGGGCATCCCCGTAGGCGAGCTCGTCGAGGCCGACACCGCTCGCCTCCAGCAGCTCGAGGCCGACCTCCATGGCCGCGTCGTCGGCCAGGAGGAGGCGGTCGAGGTCGTCGCCGACACCGTCCGGCGCGCCCGCGTCGGGCTCGCCGAGGGCGACAAGCCGCTGGGGACGTTCCTGTTCCTCGGACCCACCGGCGTCGGCAAGACCGAGCTCGTCAAGGCACTCGCCGAGCGCCTGTTCGCCACCGAGCGCGCGCTCGTGCGCATCGACATGTCCGAGTACCGCGAGCCGCACACGGTTGCGCGGCTGATCGGCTCGCCGCCGGGCTACGTCGGGTACGGGGACGGCGGTCAGCTCACCGAGCCGGTGCGCCGCCGCCCGTACTCGGTCGTGCTGCTCGACGAGGTCGAGAAGGCCCACCCCGAGGTCTGGAACGTTCTGCTCCAGGTCATGGACGACGGGCGCCTCACCGACGGCGAGGGGCGGACGGTCGACTTCACGAACACCGTGGTCGCGATGACCTCGAACCTCGGCTCCGGCAAGGCTCGGCGCGCGGTCGGGTTCGCGGCCGAGCGGGCCGAGCCCGCGCCCGAGCGCATGCTCTCTGCGGCCAAAAGCGCCTTTCTACCCGAGTTCCTCAACCGCATCGACGAGGTCGTCACCTTCCGCGCGCTCACGCCGGAGCAGGTCGAGCGCATCGCCCGGCTCATGGTCGAGCGAGTGGCGGACCGCCTGCGCGAGGAGCACGGGGTCGAGCTCCGGGTCGACGACGAGCTCGTCGCCCAACTCGCGCGCGACGGCTTCGACGAGGAGTTCGGGGCGCGGCCGCTCGGGCGCCACG
>DAIOHA010000247.1:0-1511 GCA_036744955.1 Thermoleophilaceae bacterium
CCGCGCTCGATCTTCTCCTCGATGAAGAGGCCGATCACCTCGCCCTGCTCGGCGGTCTTGACCTCCTCGGCGACGATCACCTTGACGCCTCCCTCGCGCTCGGAAAGCTCGCGCGCCTCGTGCGCGCCGGCGATCTCGTTGTGGTCGGTGACCGCGATCGCCCCGAGTCCCTGCTCGCGCGCCGTCGCGAGGAGGTCCGCGACGGTCGTCGCCGAGTCGGGCGAGTGATTCGTGTGCATGTGCAGGTCGACGTCGATCAACGGCCGGTCCTCGAGGCGCCGGCGCACGGCGGGGTTGCCGCGCGCGTCGTGGCGGCGGGCGGCGATCTCGGCGTAGAGCTCCTCGAAGCGGTCGGCCACGCGCGGCCACTCGAGCTCCTCGTGGCAGTCGCAGATGCGGTCGTGCAACGAGGTGCGCAGCTCGGCGTCGACGACGAGCCGCTCGAGCTGGGCGGCGAGCGTGTCGGCGTCGCGCGGCTCGAACAGGAGGCCGAGCTCGCCCTCGCGCAGGACCTCCTCGTACTCGGCCAGCCGCGCGGCGACGGGCACGGCCCCGCCCGCAAGAGCGCGGAGCACGAGCTGGGGCGCAGGCGCTACCCCGCTCGAGGCGGCGACCGCCACGTGCGCGCGCGCGAGGTGCTGGGCCTCCGAGCCGTGCTCCGGCCCGGCGAAGTGGATGCGATCGCGGATCGTGCGCGAGAGACCGCTCGGGGGGCGGCCGTCGAGCGTCCGCGACCACACCGTCGCCCGCCACGGAAGCGAGGGCGGCAGGCGCCGCAGCGCGCGCAGGAAGGTCCGCAGCGCACCGCGCTCCTCCTCGGTCGAGAAGACGATCTCGACGAGCTCGTCCTCCGCCCGCGCCGGGCGCTCGGCCAGCTCAGCGCCCGGACCGATCACCCGATAGTCGCCCGGGAAGTAGCGGCCCATGATCTCCGCCGTCGCCGCGAAGCTCGCCGTGCGTCCGTCGAGGCGGCCGAAGCGCAGCTCGGTCAGGCGGCGGCCGAGCTGGGTGGCGAGCAGGCGCTCGCTAGCGGAGTGAAAGGACGCGACGTTGAGCGAGCGCGAGTGGCGCAGCGCGGCCGACGACGCGCTCGGGGCGAACGGCTCGTGCACGTGCACGAAATCGAGCTCGGCGCCCTCGAGCAGGTCTTCGAGCGTGCGCGAGAGGTCGAGTGGGAGCGACCCCGAAGAGCCCCTGCGCGTCGGCGGGAAAGGGAGGCCCTGCCCGACCGCGACTACGCGTGCGCAGCCCGGTTCGGCCCACAGTCCGTCGGGGTCGTTCGCGACGCGGCGCACGAGTTCCCGCGACTCGCGCACGAGCTCCCTCGAGTCGGCCGGGGCGACCACCACGACGCGGTGCCCGCGCGCGCACAGCTCGTCGGACAGGCGCTCGACGTAGCGGTTCACCTCGTGGTGGGCGTCCCAGGCATACGGGGACACCTGAGCGATCGCGAACCGCTCGGAGCTCACGCGCTGAGCATACGCGGGTGACCCGTCCCGGTCAGGGCGCGG